>JBHHVG010000048.1:0-12424 GCA_046754165.1 Myxococcota bacterium | reverse complement strand
GTGCTTCCCTGAACGGATCGGGGATTCACGCCGTGGGGGCCCGTCACCGGCAGAAGAGCGCTTCGCAGCCCGTTCCGGCGAGCACGGCGTCCACTGCGCCACGGTCGTCGGCGGTCAGCCCCGCGTGCGCTTCCCGCAGCCACGCCAGGCACTTTCCCTGGTAGGGGAACGGCTTCTGGACCCAGGGCTTGCCGTCGATGCGTCCCTCGACGCGCGCGGCTCCACGCTCCAATGCCGCGGCGTTGGCGAGCAAGAAGGGCGCGTACACGCGACCGACCTCGGCGAGCAGTGCCTTCAGCGTCTCCGGAATCGCATCGCGGTTGATCCAATCCTCTTCGCGTGTCTCGAGCCCCGAGAGGTCCTCGACGACGTCGATCCACGCGACCACGCGGGGTGCCGTCGAGAGGGCCACGGCCGCCGAGGTCGGGTCGAAGCCGGCGAGCTGAGTGAGCTGGCCGAAGACGCCGAAGTCCGAGGCGCCGGGCCGCCCGCCCATCAGGAAGCGCGACTCGCCCAGATGTGTGTCGAGCAGCCGCAGCAGGCGCACGTAGCTCCGCTCGATCACCGGTGCGGTCGTCTCGTTGGAGCCCACCACCGACAGACGGTCGATCTGCCGCTTCGAGAACACCTCGCCCATGCTCCGGGCCTCGTGCTCGGGCCGGTTCGTCGCATACCAGCGGGGGAGGATCGCCGCCGCCTTGGCGATGTCCGGACCATGGGCCCAGCGGTAGTGGAACATCGCCTTGGTGAGCCACTCGTCGGCGTAGTCTTCGAGCAGGAAATCGAGAAAGGCGACAACCGGATCCGGTGGAATGACGGAGCGCCCGACGCTCTCCCGCTCGAGGTCTCGGATGAGCGGTGTTGTGTCGATGCGCGCCGCGCGCGAGCCGTCTGCTTGCGTCGTGACCAGCCGGGGCAGGAGCTGGACCGGAGGCTTGGGCAGCTCCTGGCTCTCGGGCCAGCCCTGGTGCACCCAACGATACGGGATCCGGCGATACTGCATGACCGCCCGAAGCTTGCGGCTGTAGGGAGAGCCCACGGCTCCCACGATGATGTACGCGGGTTCGGTCATGTGGATCGCCTCCGAAGTCGCCGCTCCAGCTCCTTCGTGAGGGAGAGGACCATCCGCTCCATCACCCCCCGGGCGCGCACCAGACCGAGCCGCTGCTCACTGCGCAGCCGCGACCACGCCTCGAAGGAAGTGGCGAGGTCGAGGGATTCGGTGAGCTCGCGATCGAGGGCCTCGAGCTCCGGAAAGAAGCGGAGCAGTTGCGCGCGCAGTTCGCGCACCAGCGCGCGGTGCTGCGCCTGGAGAAACGGAGAGCGCCAGCGCTGGAGATCACCCGCACGCTTGTAGGGCGCGATGCGCTCGAAGAAGGTGGCGCGCTGATCGACCAGCGAGGCGGCCCGCTCCGGCACCGTTCCCGACGGATCGCCGGCCATCAGCAGTGGCAGGGCTTCGCGCTGGAGCCGTTCGTCCATGGCGACGTACAGCGATTCCATGTCGGCGAAGTGGCGGAACACGGTTCGGATGTCCAGGCCGGCTCGATCCGCCACGTCTCGGGCCGTGGCCCGGAGATTGCCCTCGCCGACGACGTCGAAGAGGGCCTGCACGATGGCCTGTCGGCTGCGCTCGGAGCGGCGTCTGCGCCCGTCGCTCTGCGAGGGCACGGAAGATCCGGTCGTCATCGCTGCATATTATGCCATTATATATGGCATAAACCAGCCATGGCGTTCACGTCGGGAGGAAGATCGATGTACGGCATCTGGATCTGGGCGGCGGCCGTGCTGCTATACGGGGGCTTCTCGCTCTGGTACAACGGCTGGCGCGCGCCGCTGACGCATGACGAGGTCGAGCACTACATGGAACGTCTGCTGGCCACGCCGGAAGCCGTCCCGGACTCCGCGCGCGCAGCCGCGGCGCGGGCGTTCCTGGAATCCGACGACGGGAAGGAGTTCTTCATGGTGAACCTGATCCGCCTGCACCCAGAGCCGGTGGAGCTTCCCGGTTCGAGCGAGCGGAAGCCCGCGGCCGAGGTGCTCGGGCGCTACACCGGGTACGTCATGAGCGAGCTCGCCAAGCGCGCGGGGCACCCGGCCTTCGCGGCGCCGGCCGTTGGCGGCAACATCGAGGAGTGGGGCATCGAAGCCGGCCCCGGTTGGACCTTCTCCGGCGTCATCCGCTACCGCAGCCGTCGCGACATGATCGAACTCGCGACGGACCCGCGCTTCACGCCAGCCCACGCCTTCAAGGTCGCGGCGATCGCCAACACCTTCGCCTTCCCTTCGGCACCTGCGATGATTCCCCTGGGTCCGAGGCTGGTGGTCGGGCTGGGCCTGGCGCTCTTCGCCGCTCTGATCCATCTGTCCATCCTGCTCTTGCGCGGCGCCGCCGCATGACGGAGAAATCATGACGAATCCCTATCGCATCTACGGTGTGGAGCTCTCGCCCTTCTCGGTGAAGGTGCGCTCGTACTTTCGCTACAAGGAAATTCCGCACACATGGATCGTCCGCACGGCGGATGAACAAGCCGAGTTCCAGAAGTACGCGAAGCTCCCGCTCGTTCCCCTGGTCGTGACGCCCGATGACGAAGGCATCCAGGACTCGACGCCGATCATCGAACGCATGGACGAGAAGTTCCCGAATCCGTCGATCCACCCGACGGACCCGGTTGCGAGCTTCGTGTCCGTGCTGCTCGAGGAGTTCGGCGACGAGTGGGGCAACAAGTGGATGTTCCACTGCCGCTGGGCGCGCGAGGTCGACCAGAAGAGCGCGGCGGGCCGCATCGCCCGCACCATGATGCCGACCGCCGACGAGGCGCAACACGCCGGCATCGTCGCCCAGGTCTGCAAGCGCATGGTGGACCGCGTCTGGTTCGTGGGCTCGAGCGAGCAGACCGCCCCCCAGATCGAGGAGTCGCTGTACGGCGCCCTCGAGATCCTCGAGTCCCACCTGGCCGATCGGCCCTATCTCTTCGGAGCGCGCCCCGCCTTCGGCGACTTCGGCATGTGGGGCCAGATCTACAACTGCTGGACCGACCCGACCGTGGGATCGCACATCGAGACCCGCACCCCGAACACACTGGCCTGGGTCCAGCGGATGCTGTGGCCCCGGAACGAGGGCGAATTCGAGACGTGGGATGCGCTGGCCCCGACACTCCTGCCGCTGCTCGAGCGCCAGGTGGGCCGTCTGTTCCTGCCCTGGACCGTCGCGAATGCGGCCGCCATCGCGAACGGGCGCGAGGAGTTCAGCGTCGATCTCGGCGGGCGCAGCTGGACCCAGAAGCCGCAGAAGTACCACGCGCGCTCGCTCGCGGCGCTGCGCGCGAAGTACGCGGCCCACGGCGACACGTCCGCGCTGGACGAGGTGCTGGCGAAAACAGGCTGCCTCGATGGGCTGCGCGCGTGAACGCTGGGTTCACGCGCATCCGATCCCAACATCGCATCTGTCTGGAGAGATCATGAAACTCGGAATCGGCGCGATCGGCTTCGGCCCGGTGGCGAAGATCAACATGGAGCTGGTCCGCCGCGCGGAAGAGCTCGGCTTCGACTCGGCCTGGACCGCGGAGGCCTATGGCAACGACGCGGTCACCACGGCGACCTGGGTGCTGGCCCAGACCAGCAAGATCAACGTCGGCACCTCCATCATGCAGATGCCGGCGCGCACCCCGGCCATGACGGCCATGACTGCGATGACTCTCGACCACCTTTCGGGCGGCCGCTTCATCCTGGGGCTCGGTCCTTCGGGCCCGCAGGTCGTCGAGGGTTGGCACGGCGTTCCGTACGGCAAGCCCCTGACGCGGACCCGCGAGTACATCCAGATCGTCCGCAACATCCTGGCCCGGGAAGGGCCGCTCGAGTTCGAGGGCAGCGTCTACCGGATTCCCGCCGAGGGGAAGGGGACGACGGGGCTCGGAAAGCCGCTGAAGAGCATCCTGCACGGCAACCCGGATATCCCCATCTACACGGCGTCGATCAGCCCGAACGGGCTGCGCTGCGCCGGCGAGGTGGCGGATGGAGTGTTTCCGATGATGCTCGACCCCGAGCGCGTCGACAGCGTCTACCTGCCCCACCTCGAAGAGGGCTTTGCCGAGGCGGGTGGCGGCAAGAGCCTCGACGACTTCGCCATCGTCGCGGCGGCCACCGTGATCATCAGCGACGAGCCCGAGAAGGCGAGAATGGCCGTCAAGGGCCAGATGGCCCTCTACATCGGCGGCATGGGCGCCCGCGACAAGAACTTCTACAACGATCTCGCCAAGCGCCTGGGCTACGAAGAAGCGGCGGTCACCATCCAGGATCTCTTCCTCGACGGCAAGAAGATGGAAGCCGCCGCCGCCGTCCCCGATGAGCTGCTGGACGCGGTGCACCTGGTCGGGCCGGCGGACCGCATCCGCGACCGGCTCCAGGCGTGGAGGGAAGCGGGCCGCAAGGGTTGGGTCCACACCCTGAACCTCGGCACGCCGCAGACCGAGGCGCTCGAGCTGGTGGCGGAAGAGCTGCTCTAGATGTGGGTCCTGAGGGTCTTGTTCGTGCCGCCTCGCAGCCGCGAGGGTCGAAGGATCACCGTCACCTCCGTCCGGTAGGGGTCTACCAGCCGAACGCCTCGCGGTGGAAGAGACGGTCCGAGGAACCCTCGGCGTACCTCGGCGTGGGGCTTGCTTGGGGCGGGCCTCTGCTCGGGGGTCGACATCGTGCTTGGGTCGCGCGGATGGGTCGCGGCGACGGCGGCGGCGACCGAGGTTCGCCCTACGGGATGGGCGGCGGTCGCCGCTCGTGCAGGCGCGTGACCTGCTGGTAGGCGTAGGCGAGCTGGAGCACGCCGAAGTCGTCGCGGTGGCGCCCGACGATCTGCACGCCCACCGGGAGTCCGTCCGGCGTGAAGCCGCAGGGGACCGAGATGGCCGGGTGTCCGGTCAGCGTCACGAAGTAGGCGGATTTCATCCAGTCGATGTAGGTCTCCATGGGCACGCCTGCGATCTCCTCCGGGTACGGGAGGTCGACGTCGAAGGGCGGGACCTGATTGACGGGCAGCACCAGGAACTCGAACTCCTCCATGAAGCGCCGGAGGCGCTGGTAGAGCTCGCTGCGCAGTCGTTCGGCGCGGCTGACGTCGTCTCCCGAGAGCGCGCGTCCCACGGCTACGTTCCAACGGATCGGTTCCTTCACGGCGTCCAGGGCGCTCTCGGGCAGGCCGGCGAAGCCATTGGCGAAGGTCCAGGCGCGCAGGGTCTGGAAGGACTCGTCTGCACCGTCCCAGTCGACCCCCGTACGCTCGACGACGCAGCCCACAGCCCTGAAGCCGGCGAGCCCCCGCTCGAGCGCGTCGCTCACGCGCGCGTCCACCGGAAGGCCACCGAGATCCGGATCGAAGGCGATGCGGGTGCCGCGAAAGTCGCGTTCCAGCGGCAGGGCGAAGCGGGCCCCCGGCGTGTCCAGGGAGATCGGTGCGCGCCGGTCGGGCCCGGCCATGGCCGACAGCAGCAGCGCCGCATCCTCCACGCTGCGCGCCATGGGGCCGAGAACGGCCAGGTGCTCCCAACTCATGGGCGTCGGGTAGACGGGCACGCGCCCGGGCGACGGCCGAAGTCCCACGACATTGCAGAAGTTTCCCGGGTTGCGCAGCGAACCCCCCATGTCGCTGCCGTCGGCGATCGGCAGCATGCCCGTCGCCAGGGCGACGGCGGCGCCACCGCTGCTTCCGCCGCAGGTCTTCGACGGATCCCACGGGTTGCGGGTCGGCCCGAAGACCGGGTTGAAGGTCTGCGAGCCGGCGCCGAACTCCGGCGTGTTGGTCTTTCCGATCGTGATCGCCCCCGCCGCGCGCAGACGGGTGACGATCAGATCGTCTCGGTCGGGGACGTGGTGGGCGAGCAGCGGAGAGCCCGACGTGCTGCGGATGCCCGCGGTCATCACCAGGTCCTTGTGCGCGATCGGCAGGCCGTGGAGCGGGCCCAGCGGCTCCCCGCGAGCCTGGCGCTCGTCGGCCTCGCTGGCCCACTGCGCCGCGCGCTCCGGAACCAACGTGACGATGGCGTTCAAGCTCGGGTTGACCGCTTCGATTCGCTCGAGGTGCGCGGCGAGAAGCTCCCGGGCCGAGAGCGCGCCGCCCCGGATCAGGGCGGCCAGCTCGACGGCCGTCTTCTCGCAGAGCGCCTGCTCACCCATCAAGGCATTGTGCAGCGTTCGTTGCTCGATCGCGATCACCCGTCAGGGGCCCGTCGAGGGGCGCGCGATCCGAGCGGAAGGCCACCCTTCGCGGCCGCGGGAGGGGGATGTGAGATAGGTTCTGGGCATGGCGGACGCACACGTGGACTTCGACCTTGGCGAGAAGGTCGCTGTCGTGACCGGCGGCAGCCGCGGCCTCGGCCGCGAGATGGTTCTGGGCTTCGCGCGTCACGGCGCGGACGTCGTGATTACGAGCCGCAAGCAGGACAGCTGCGAGGCGTTGGCCGCAGAGGTGGAGCGCGAGACCGGACGCCGTGCCCTCCCGGTTCGCTGCCACGTCGGCGAGTGGGCCGACTGCGATGCCCTTTTCGAGAAGACCTATGAGGTGTTCGGGCGCGCCGATGTGCTCGTCAACAATGCGGGCATGTCGCCGCTGTATCCTTCGCTTCCCGAGTGCAGCGAGGCGCTCTTCGACAAGGTGTTGGCCGTCAACCTGCGCGGGCCGTTCCGGCTCTCTTCCCTCTTCGGCACGCGCATGGCGGAGGGCGAGGGCGGGTCGATCATCAACGTGAGCAGCATCGCCGCGGTGATCCCGACACCCGTGGAGGTCCCCTACGGCGTCGCCAAGGCCGGGCTCAACAACCTGACCCTCAGCACGGCCCGGGCCTTCGCGCCGAAGGTCCGCGTGAACTGCATCATGCCGGGGCCCTTCCTGACGGACATCAGCAAGGCCTGGGATCTCGACGAATTCCGGAAGACGGCCCAGCGAACCATCCCGTTGGGACGCGGAGGGCAACCCGACGAGATCGTGGCCGCCGCGCTTTACTTTGCCAGCGACGCTTCGCGCTATACCACGGGGGCAATCCTGAAGATCGACGGAGGGGCCGCCTACCCGGCCTCGTAGGCGCGCCGCAATCCCCTATCGTCTCTCCTCCTCCACCCGAAGGGAGCCCCCACCATGTCCGAACGCGTGAGTCGCGAGTTTCGCTTGGCCGCCATTCCCGAAGGCATGCCCGACGAGTCGAATTTCGAGCTGGCCGAAGTCACCGTGCCGAGCCCGGGCGACGGTGAGTTCGTGGTGCAGAATCTGTGGATGTCCGTCGATCCCTACATGCGCGGTCGCATGATGCGGCGCGAGAGCTACATCGCCGGTTTCGAGGTCGGCAAGCCCCTCGACGGAGGCGCGATCGGCCGGGTCGTGGAGTCCCGCAACGACGCATTCCCGGAAGGTACGCTGGTGAACTCCATGCTGGGCTGGCGCGAGACCTTCCTCTCCGATGGCAACATGCTCGGCATCCTCGAGCCGGCCGAGGGCGTGCCGCTCCAGGCCTACCTCGGCGTGCTCGGGATGCCCGGCCTCACCGCCTATGCGGGGCTGCTCAACGTCGCGCGGCTCGGCGAGGGAGAGAACGTCTTCGTCTCCGCGGCCTCCGGAGCGGTCGGCGCCAGCGTCTGTCAGATCGCGAAGATCAAGGGCTGCTACGTGGTGGGCTCCGCGGGCTCGAGTGACAAGTGCTCCTGGCTCGAGAAGGAGTGTGGTGTCGATTCGGTGATCAACTACCGGGAAACCGACGACCTCGTCTCCGAGGTGAAGAAACGCTTTTCGAACGGAATCGACGTGTACTTCGAGAACGTCGGAGGCTTGCACCTCGTGGCCGCGCTCGAATCCATGAACTTCTTCGGGCGCATTGCAATGTGCGGGATGATCAGCCAGTACAATGACACGACGCCTTCCCACGGCCCTTCGAACATCGTCAACAGCGTCGTCAAGAGCCTTCGCATCGAGGGCTTCGTGGTCTCGAACTACCTGTCCGAGACCCCCGATTTCCGTCGCGAGACCGAGGCGTGGATCGAGCAGGGCAGGCTCAAGTGGAAGGAGACGGTGCTCGAGGGGATCGAGAAGGCGCCCGAGGCCTTCCTCGGGCTGTTCTCCGGCGCGAACTTCGGAAAGATGCTCGTGAAGCTCAGCGGCTAGCCGGATCGACGCAGACGGGAGTGCGCGCCTGCCCGACCGCCTTCAGCCTGGCCTCGAGAGCTCCGCCGTCGGCGAGGGGCGCTCCCCCGTCGAGGACCCGACGGGTCACCGGGCGCTTGTGCCGGCACATCGCCAGCAGCTTCGAGCCGAGATCGCGATCCGGACGGGTCAGGGACAGGAGCCAGTCGTTGGTGTTCGAGTTGAAGAGTCCGAAGTCCGATTCGATAGACCGCGCGACGGTGAAATCGAGCTGCGTGCGGTCGTCGGTGACGACGGGGGCATCCAGGGCGTAGCTCCAGACGTCCTCGTCCGCCATGACGAAGTAGTGCAAGAACTCCGCGGGCTCGTCGATCCCGATGCTGGCGAGATCCGCGCGCACCCGCAGGTCTTCGAAGTGTCGGGCCATCGTGCGCAGGTCCGGCGCGTGCGGGTCGACGCTGCCGTTGATGACCCACGCGTAGAGCTCCGGACTGTGCCACACGCTCACGTGGGGAAAGGCCTCGGCGGCGGTGCGGACGATGGCCCGCAGGTCTTCCTCCGGCGTGATCGCGATATTGACCCAGATGCTGAAGAGGCCGCCCGGCGCCAGGTGGTCGCGCGCCATTTCGAAGAACTCGAGGGTATAGAGGTTGACGACGCCGGCCGTGTGGAGCTCGGGGGGCTCGAGCTGGATCACGTCGTATCGGTCGTGGCTCGTCAACAGAAAGTTTCGCCCGTCCTCGATCGTGACGTGGAGGCGGGGGTCGAGGAGCACGTCACGGTTCGTCGACCGGAAGAACGGCGCCGCCTCGATCGCGCCGGGACTGAGCTCCAGCGCGTCGATTCGCTCGACGGGATACTGGGCCACGGAAGACAGCGTGTTGCCGACTCCGAAGCAGATGCTGAGGACGTGGCGGGGATTCGGGTGGAGCATCATGCCGATGTGCGCGTAGCTGCGGTTCTCCAGGGCGGTGATCGTCCCGGCCGTGCCGCGACCGTCGCCGTAGCGAATGACGTACTGGTCCTTCGGTCCCTCGGTGACCATCACGATGTCCGTCACTTGCTCGTGGTAGAGCTGGAGCTCGCCGTAGCGCGCCTCGAAGGTCTTCCGGAAGAGGTCCGTCGGAATGACGAAGGCCGTGAGGAGCACGGTGGTCGCCGCCAGGGCAACGGCGGGCAGTGCCAGGCTCCGGCGCGCGGACATCCAGACCAGGGTCGCGCCTGTGGCCGCGTTGAGGACGAGGAGGGCCAGGAAGGCACCTTGGAGACCGAGCACCGGAAGCAGCCAGAACCCCACGGTCACCGCCCCCGCGATCGAAGCCAGCGTGTTGACCGTGTAGGCGGTGGCGATGCGTCGGCCGACGAAGTCGATGCGGTCGACCATGGCCCGTGCGACGAGCGGGAAGGCCGCTCCGAAGAGCAGTGTCGTCGCCAACAGCGTCACGCCGCTGACTCCGAACATCAGGCCCAGGGCCCGCCCCCAGGTTCCGAGCCCGCCCACCGCCGCCGCCGTCGCTGGAATCCACGAGAGCAGGGCCGGGTAGATGGCGAGACTCACGAATACGCTGAACGCGATTGCGATCTGTATGCCGCCGAGAACTGGAAGTGGATCGCGGGTGTGATCCGCGCGCCGGGCCATGAGTGCGCTGCCCCCACCGATCCCGAACAGGAAGGTCGCGAGCATCGCGGAGTAGGCGTAGGTGGAGTTGTGCGTGAACTGTTCGAGTGCGCGGGTCCACAGCACCTCGTAACCGAGGGCGGTGAAGCCGGAGACGCCGAAGGCCACCGCGGCCAGGCGCGCGGCAGGTGGCATGGGCCCAGGGCCCGTCGGGTCGGCACCGTCCATCTCCCGGGTGCGGCGCGCACGTCGACCGAGAACCACGGCGATGGATCCGACGGTCAAGTTGAGACAAGCGGCAACCACACTGGTGAGAAACAGACCGAGAGCGGAAATCAAGGCGAAGCCCGCCGCGACGCAGCCCGCCACCGCGCCCAGGGTGTTGACGGCGTAGAGACTTCCCGCACCGCGTCCGACGAACGCGTCGCTCTCGATAGCGGCGCGACTCAGCAGCGGAAGCGTCATCCCCATCAACGTGCAGGGAACGAGCAGAAGGCAGCCGGCGAGCAGGAATCGCCCCAGGGCGAAGGCGATCCCGCTGCTCCCGAGCAGGTCGTGCAGCCATACGTAGGCCGGCCCGAGCCCGAACAGTACGCCGGGGGCAGCGAGGCCGACGACGCCGACTCCGATCTCGATCAGGCCGAAAACGAGGAGTGGTCGTTCGAGCCGATCGACCATCCGCCCGGCGAGGGCGGCGCCGAGCGCCAGGCCGCCCATGAACGCGCAGAGCACGGTGGTGACCGCGTAGACTGTCACCGAGAGGCTCAGGGCGAGAGCCCGCATCCACACGACCTGATAGATGAGTCCGCACGCCCCGGAGACGAAGAAGAGCAGCAGCAACCGGCCGAGAGGCATCAGGCGCGTCCAACGGAAACGGCGGGGGATTCCGCGTTCGCGGAGGATAGGGCATCCACCCGGGCCGAATCGCGCGAGGTGGGCGTCACTCGGCGGATCGCGCGCGTTCCGCGAGTAGTGGCGCCATGTGCGCCGCGACCCGCTCGTGACCCGCGGCGTTCCAATGGACATCGCCCGCGATGAAGTACCGCGCAACCGTCTCGGCCGGATCGTACCCGTCGTGGATGAAGACCGGGAAGAGGTCGATGAAGCGCACCCCCCGCTCCTCGGAGAAGCTGCGCCACAGCTCTACCTGGGGGTGGTCGAGCTCGCCAGCGAGGATGTTGGCCGGCCACGGGTAGACCACGATCGTGAGCGGAATGCCGCGGTCGGCGCACAGGGACGCGAGGGCATCCATGTGTCTCGTCGCATACTCCATGCCGCGCTGGGCGTACTTCCAGGCGAGGGTCCAGTGCTCCTGATCGTCGAAGGCCGGGTCGCTGAGCGCGACGGCGTCCAGATCGTCCGCGAAGGGCATGCCGTGGAAGTTCCACGCCACGTCGGTGAGATTCACTCCGCGCCACTGGTCCAGAGCACGCAGGGTCAACGAACGCTGCCGGAACCGGGCCCAGAAACCGGGTGGGGGACTCGGGTGGACGTCCGGTCGGCCGGGCTCCCACGTGGCATAGATGATCTCGTTCGGGATGTCGCTCATATCGATGAAGACGACCAACTCGTCCACCTCGAGCTGCACCCGATCGAGCAGGTGGGCAAACTTGAGCGCGTAGATCTTTGGGCTGTAGCCGATGACGCCGGCGTTCAGGATCTCGACCTCTCCCGCCAGCTCACTCGCGAGCAAGCCCGCGAAGCTCTCCTGCCAGTCGACGCCGACCCCTTCCGTGAAGGAATCGCCCAGCAGGAGGATCCGCGGGCGGTCGCCGCGCGCGGCGGAGACCTCGCGCGTGGTCTCGTCCCGGAACGCCAGGGAGTTGGTCACCACCTCGACCCGGCGCGCTCCCCACGGCATCGTCGCGCGCACCGAGGGCCGAAGGTCGTGGTGGTAGTCGGCCTGGCGGCGGCGAAAGGAGGCCGTCAGGTCGACGTGTTCCCTGGAGCCGGCGATCTGGTCGAGCGCGACGATCACCACCGCGTTGAAGAGGAGGAGCGCGAGTATCGGGCGACGGCGAGACCGGGCACTCATCTGGGCGGGCCCCAGGGTAGCAGCCCGGAGTGCGCGACCTCGCCGGTTCGCTCAGGAATGGCCCGGGTCTCCGCATGCGCGGGACACGCGCTGCGGCCGCCGCGGCTGGCCGCTGCGGCCGTCTCGCGCGCCGCGCAGCCGCTCGTGCACACCCGGGAGCCGGGGATCGACGCGCAGGGCCGCTTCGAAGCAGCGTGTGGCGAGCGCCGTCTCGCCCAGCTCGGCGTAGGCCTGTCCGAGCTCGTCCAAGGCCGGGGCGCGATTCGGGTCGATTCGCAGGCCGGCCTCGTAGCTCGCCACTGCACCGGCTGGATCTCCGACTTGCCGCAGAGTGCGCCCGAGGTTGATGTGTGCGTCCGCGTAGCTCGGAGCGATCTCGAGAGCGCGCACATAGTGGGCACGGGCGCCAGCGAGGTCCCCGCGGTTCGCCAACACCGCGCCGAGGTTGTTCTCCGCCAGTGCGTTTTCCGGATGCAGACGGATCGCCTCGCGATACTGGACGATGGCATCGTCGGATCTTCCCGAGGCGAAGAGCTCGTTCCCCAGGTTGAAGCGGGTAACCGAACGCATGTAGGCGCGGTCGATGATCGGCCAGTTGCAGAAGATCGCGGCGGCTGCGATCGCGGCGTAAGTAGGTATCGAACGTCGAGAG
>JBHHVG010000047.1:0-12462 GCA_046754165.1 Myxococcota bacterium | reverse complement strand
GGCAGACCTGGAAGGACGAGTTGCTCCGAGTGCACGGGGCCTTCCAGGTCTGCCCCCAACGTCGCGGCCTGGCGCAGCAGCAGCGGCGATGGCTCCGCACTGAGAAACGCCACGATCTCGTTCTCGCGAAGCCAGCTCGCGGCGATCTGCAGGGCGATGACGGTGCGCCCGCAACCCGACGCACCGGCCAGGACCACGGGCAGTCCTGGCGCCATTCCACCGATCACGTGGTCCACTACCGCTACGCCGCTGTGACGCAAAGCGTCCCCCGCCGCGGACGTCAAAAACGAGATTTCATTTTGCAACGGCTGATCGGAAGAATGGAGCCACCCCTTGACGCATTGCGCGGTTCGCGTGACAGCGGAAACCTCCGTCGCGGGTGGACGGGCCGAGGGGCACGCCGCCGATTTCCGTTTCAGGCAGCTCGGGGGCAGGACGATGAACAGTGCGGCATGGCCCAACCGGATCTCGAATCAGAGAATTCCAACGCCGAGGAGCTGCAGCTCACACCCCAGGAGGAGCGGTTTCTGCGCCGCTTCATCCGCCGATACTCCCTAGGCCGTGCTGCTGCAATGGTGGTGACCACGGCCGCGCTCGTCGCGCTCGGGCTCGGCCTCGTCCAGATTCTTCGCACGGACCCGACCCCGAGCACGACGGCCTCCGGCCCGAGCTACAGCGTGATCAAGACGCTGCGCTCGGACGTCCAAGACCTCCGCCGCGAAATCGACGACCTCGAGATTCCCGCGAGCACTTCCGAGACCGAGGTTCCCGACCTCGCTTCGAAGCTGGCAGGCCGAATCGACTCGCTTGCGCGCGAGTTGGAGCTGTTCCAGGCGCGCCTGGACAGCCGGCCCGCGCCCCGTCCCGCACCTCCGGTGATGGGCTCCACGGCCGAGATCGCGGCAATCGTCGAGCGCGTCTACAACCTGGAGTTGAGGCAGGGCCAGGAGGAGGAGACGCGCGTCGCGGTGCAGAGAAGCGTACTCGACCGACTCGAAAGTCTGGAGAGTCGCCAGGAGCGGGTTGAGCAGCAGGGGGTCAGCTTCGAAAGGGACCTCTTGGATCGCCTCTACAAGCTGGAGGTCTTCCGCGACGGCCTGGAAGCGAAGCGGCTGGCCAGCGAGCGCTCGCTCGAGGCGCGCCTGCTGGCCCTGGAGACCCGTCTGAAGCGATCGACCTCGCCCGCCTCCCCCCGCCCCTGACGCTGCCGTAGCGAACGGGCCGGAACTCGTCTCAGCCGCCCGTACCGCCCTCGGAGCTGCTGGTCGCATCGTTCCGGCTCTTGAGGTAGCGGCCGTACTCCTGATCCTCATCCATGATGTGATCGCGAACCCAGCGGTACATGAACTGCTTGAAATCGTAGAGGTCTGTCTTGCCACACTCGTAGTCGCGCTTGTACGCCGTCAGGATGGTCACGAGCTTCCGATGATTCCGCTTGTGCTCCGCGAGCGCGGGGTACTCGATCCGCGCCAGCAACGCCTCTTCGGACGCGAAGTGCGTGGCCGCGTAGCGCAGCACCTCCTCTAGAACCACGTCCTCGGAGCTGCTGCTGTCGTCCGGGATGCTTCCGATGAGATCGATCAGCTTCTTGTGCTGGCTGTCGATTTCCTCGTCGCCCACGGACAGATCGGGATTCCAGACGATGTTGTAGGTGTCCACGTCACTTCCCTCCCCGGCCCCAGCCGTTCGGGCACACAGCAATCCAAGACTCACCCCCTATCGACCCGCGGGAATGCTCCCTCAAGCAATTTTTCTTGCGGTCTCGGCGCTCGAGAAGAACGCGCTTCTCCGGGAGAGACGAATACGGGATTCTACTGCTGCGCAACGGGCTTCTACGTAGAGCGCGTCTGCGCGGCCGCCTGTCGCTCCGTCGGCGCTTCCCTCGGCCGACTGCCCGCTCAACAACCGCTCCGAATCAGCCGCAAAGCGCAAGTGCGATGCTCTACGACTTTTCGCTGCTCTGTACCGTCGGTATCGGGCTTTGGGTCGGCCTCGATCTGATACGGGGGGTCCGCCGCTCCGTGGAGCTGGCGCAGCTACTGGCCTTCTCGGTCACGGTGTCCCTGTGGTCCGGCGGGGAGCTGCTGATCCAGCTCGGGTCGGGCGGGTCGGACTACCTGTTCGGGCGTCGGGTGCTCTATGCCGGGGCGTGCTTCCTGCCATCGATCTGGCTGTGGATCGCGGCGCGCGCAGCGGGGGCGCGCTGGGAATCCAGCTCGCGGCTGTTGCTGCTTCTGGGGGGCCTTCCGCCGGCTGTGTTCTACTCGTGCCTCTACTGGGACTCCAGCGGGCGCTTCATCTCCTGGCACGAATTCGAGCCGGTCGTGGGTCCGTGGTTCTGGGCGTACGCCATCTACGCCTGGAGCCTGGTGCTCGCCGGAACCTGCTACCTGATCGCGCTGGCGTTTCGACACGGCTCGGCGCGTCCGCTTCGCGCGGCGGCAATCCTGGCCGCCGCGTCGGCACCGCTGGCGGCGAACGTGGTGCATCTGATCTCCGGCCTCGAGGGCCGCGACCCCACGCCGATCTTCCTCGGACTCGGAGTCGTCCTGGTCCGTTTCGCGGTGATCGACTCGGGGCTGGTGAGCGTGCTCCCGGGCGCGAGGCCGGCCGTGATCGAGCAGCTCGATTCGGGGGTGCTCGTGGCCAACCTGCACGGCGTCGTGGTGGACGCCAATCCCGCGGCAGAGCGCCTGCTCGGCGACAACAACCCCTTGGGGCGCTCGCTGCGAGGCGTGCTGGACCGCGTGCGCTTCGATAGCTCCCGTGCGATCGAGGTGCGCGAGTTCCCTGTGCGCGGAGCGATCGGCGAAGCCGGCTCCTGTGCGCTCCTCACCGATCGCACCGAGGCCCGCCGCGCAGAGCAGCAGATACTGGTGGCCCAGCGGCTCGAATCGCTGGGTGTTCTCTCCGCCGGCATTGCCCATGAGGTGAACAATCCACTGGCCTTCATTCGTGGCAATCTCGGCTGCCTCGAGGATCTCGCCAAGCGGCTCTCGGAGACGGACGTGGTCGCGCAGCTTCCCGAGCCTCTGCGCGACTCGGCAACGGACGCACAGGACGTGGTCGCCGATCTGCGAGACGGCGTCGACCGCATCGCCCGGCTGGTACGCGAGCTGCAGAGCTTCACGCATCCGGACGACCGCCGGGAGCGTCAGAACGTCTGCATGCGACAGGTAGCCGAGCGCGCGGCGTCCATCGCCCGAGTGGGGATCGCGACGGGGTGCATTCGCAAGCGCTTCGAGCCGACGCCCATGGTATCGGGAAACGAGGGTCAGCTCGTCCAGGTAGTGCTCAACCTGCTCGTCAATGCGATCCAGGCGAGTGAGGGAGAGACGACCATCGACCTCGAACTCACTTCTGAACGCGACGGTGTGCGGCTCAGCGTCAAGGACCGCGGTTCGGGCATTCCCGACGAGATCCTCCCGCGCGTCTTCGATCCCTTCTTCACCACCAAGGGTCCAGGCGAGGGATCGGGACTCGGACTGAGCCTGAGCTTCGACCTGGTCCAGCAGCACCACGGCACCCTCGAGGCGCACAACCGCGACGCAGGGGGTGCCCAATTCGATCTGTGGCTGCCCGCGATCGCGGAGACCTGACCTTCGGGCTCGCCCTGGTTCCCGAGTTGCGCCACACCGAGGCGTGATTTCGGCCGCAGCAGTCGGCGGTGCGGATTCAGAACGGGGAGGTGCGGAATACCACCGTCACCTTCCGCCCGATCGGGGCACTCACACAGGGGAGTCTGCCATGAAGCGCAGCTGGGCGTGGCTGTGTGCCACAGTGTTGCTCGCAGGGGCCGGAGGGGCTGCGGCCCACGATCCGATCGACAGCGAGAAGCGGCTCGCGCCGGACGTCAGCGGCGTCGTGGTCGCGGTCTGCCCCGGCGTCTACCAGGGGACGGAGTATCGCGCGCGTGGCGACGGGAAGCCCGGCTACGACCGCGTCTACCGCGCCGGACCGGACCCGTGCCTGCTGCTACTCCGGCAACGGGACTCGGAGCCTTATCGGCCGGATTTCCTGAGGGTCGACGTACGGCGCTGAGCCCACACGAGTGCTGCCACGCAGCGGTCGTCGAAGCGCACCCGCATCGCCGAGCTCAGTCCGGTTTCTGCAGGGCGCGGTCGGGCCCTCCTACGGCGAGCCGTAGCGTGAAGACGCTTCCCTCCGGACTGCTGCGGAAATCGAGCGATCCGCAGTGCGCCCGCACGATGTCACGCGAGATCGAGAGACCGAGACCGCTCCCGCTCAGCTTGGTCGTGAGGAAAGGCTCGAAGATCCGGTCGGTCTGGTCCGGGGGAATTCCGGACCCGTCGTCGACGACCTCCACTTCGACCCAGCGATCGAGAGCCCGCGTGGTCACCCGCACCTCGCCGTCGCCCGCGATGGCCTCCACGCCGTTCTGTAGCAGGTTCAGCAGAACCTGCGTGATCTGGTAGTTCTGGCAGCGGACGTCCGGGAGGACCCCCAGGCGACGCTCGAAGCGAATCCGATCCTTCGCCTCCGCTTTCACGATGTGGAGCGCCGTCTCGACCAGCCGGTTGATGTCGACCGGCTCCATCACACCCGTGATTCCCTGAGCGAAGCCTCGAAGGTTCTCACCCACGCGCTGGATTCGATCGGCCCCTTCACGCGTCTCAGCCAGCAGTTCGCCAAAATCCCCGGCCACCACCGAGAGCTGCTCGATGGCGCGCGCCGCGCGCGCACGGTCGGCGAGCGCCTTCACGCTTCTCACGCGCTCGTCACTCGACGCCGGAAGGCGCAGCACCGACTCCAGGATCTCCAGGAGCAGGGGAAGCGATGACTCGATGTCGTGGGCGTAGTCGACCGCCCGTTCGATGTTCGACACGAGGAAGCTCATGGGATTGTTGACCTCGTGGGCGATGCTCGCCGCGAGCTTGCCCATGGCGGCGGTGCGCTCCTGACGGCTGAGCGCCGCGCGGGCCTCGTTCACCTCGCGCGTCCGCCGCTCCACGAGCGCCTCGAGATCCCGCCGGTGCTCCATGTTCTGCGCGCATACGCGGGCGTGTCGAACCGCCAAGGCGGCGAGGTCGGCGATGGGTCGAAGGATTCGCGCTCGATCCGGAGAAAAGGCGTCGCACCTGGACTCGCTCAACACGATCGCTCCCAGCGATTCGCCCACCGCCTCCAATGGACACGCGAGCAGCGATCGGATGTTCTCCGGCCGCCCGAACCCCCGGAAGCGGCGATCGACTCCGACGTCGGACACGCACGTGGGCTCGGATCCGGTCGTCACCAGGGCGCCGACGGCCTCGGCGATGTCGAGGTCGCCAGCCGTGGGTTTCGGGCCGATCACCGCACGCAACTCGAGCTGGCACGCAGGGTCCGAGAGGTAGAGGAAGGCGTTCTCGGACGGAAGCGCTTCCGAGACGACCTGGAGCAACGCGCGACTCATGCGGTCCAGGTCGAAGACGGAGACGAATATCTCCCCGATTCGGGACAACAGAGAGAGCTCGCGGATCCCGCGTTCGAACTCGCCGAAGCTGTTCAGGGAGACGCTGCACAGCAGGTGGATCGTCTGCTCGAGACGTCGAAGCTTCGCCAGGGCCTCCTCGGCGTCGAACGCATCGTCCGCGAGCGCCGCTTCGAGTGCGACGCGCAGATCCGCGACCAGTGCCGGCGCTACATCGCGTTGGCTCACGGTGAAGCCCTCGCACCCGCCAGGAGCTCGATGGCGGCCCGCCTCTCCTCGAGCTCGCTCGCGAACTTGTCGACGTCCGTCTCTTCCAACCCGAGGAGTCCCCGGAGCTCCCTCGACGGCCCCCCACTGGGCTCGTAGCAGGTCACGCCCAGGAATCCGGCGCGTACTGCCAGGTGATCCGCGAGAGCGACGACCGCGGCCAGACCCGAGTTGTCCGTCTGGGGCTCGTGATGGTGGACGACGGCCGCGACCAGGGGAAGGGGGAGATCCCAACGATCGAACAGGAATCCCGCCGCCGCGGGGTGGGCCACTCCGAGGATCTCCTGCTCCACCGCCGCCAGCGACTCACCGCGTCGAAACGCCGCGTCCACCACCTTGCCGTACTCCTCCCCGAGAACCTCCGACAGGACGACCGCGCCGAGGTCGTGGAGCAGGCCGGCCGCGTGCGCGGTGGCGGGGTCGAAGCCCAGGTGAGCGGCAACGATGCGCGACGCTTCAGCGGTTCCGCACGAGTGCATCCACAGCGCGGAGCGATCGAGGTGAGTATCCTGTCCCTGGAACGCGGGCGCGAGAGCTGCGCACACCGCCAGACTGAGCACGTTCGTGTAGCCGACAACCATGATCGCCCTTCCGACCGAGCCCACGTCGCGGGCCACGCCGAAGTAGGCGCTGTTGGCGAGACGGAGAACTCGAGCCGTGACCGCCGGGTCGGTTTCGACGCTCGCAGCGAGCTGTGCGATTTCGGACTCGGAGTCCGACGCCAACTCGAGAATTCGATTGAGAGAGAAGCTCGGTGAGGGAATGCTCTCGATCTGTTCGACCGACTTGCGCAGCTCCTGCGGAGTCATCTGCGCTCCAATGTATCCCGGGGGATTCAACCCTTTCTCCGCGGGCGCCTCTCGCCCTGCGATTCATGTCTTGATCGGCGGAACGCTTGTCTTCGTTGACACGAGGAGGCCGAGGGATTCGCGAGATCGACGCGACGTTTCAAAGTGAAACGCGGCGCCGTCGAATGCAGGTAGATTTCGTCGCATCCTCCCTATTCAGCAAGCGTGAAGACCGTCCGGGACCAGAAGCCCAGCGTGCGGAGCATCCGAAAGCGTCGGGTCGTCCGACGCGCGCCTGCCTCAAGTGCCGTGACAGACGGGGCGATGTAGATCAGCAGTCCTCCCAAATCCTGTGTGGACCGATCATGTCCAGAGCATCAGAACGGGGCGCTGTCTCCGACATCCTTGCACGCGTCACCGATCTCCCGTCCATTCCGGCGGTGGCACTCGAAATCGTGAGACTGACGGAGGACGAGGACTGCACGCTCGATGATTTCGCAATAGTGCTCTCGCGCGATCCGGCACTCGCCAGCAAGGTGTTGCGCCTCGCGAACTCGGCTCTCTACAACTCGGGATCTCCGGTTTCTACGCTGCAACGCGCGACCATGCGTCTCGGAACGAGGGCGGTGAAGCTGATGTCGCTCACTTTCTCGCTGGCGGGTTCGCTTCCGTCCAAGGGCGCGGGACCGTTCAACTTCCGCGAGTATTGGCGCCGCAGCATCGTGTGCGCAGTCGCATCCCGGTCCTTGGCAGAGCGCCTGTCGAGCCCGCTCCTGGATGAGGCTTTTCTCTGCGGGCTCCTCGCGCGGATCGGTCAGCTCGTCCTCGGCCATTGTCTCCCGGAAACCTGGTCCGACGTGATCCGCGAGGCGGGGAACGGATGGCCGCGGCCGGAGCACGAGCGGAAGGTGCTCGGATGCGACGGATCCGACATCGGTGCCGCCTTGCTTCGGTCCTGGTCTCTCCCGGACCTCGTCTGCGACGCCATCTCATGCGTGCCAGACCCGTCCCGCATTCCGGAAAGAGCTTCGCCGAATGCGGCACCACTCGCGAGAATCGTCCACTCTGCGTCGCGGTTCGAGACCCTCTTCTGCGGCGGCGATCACGACCGGCCCCTGAGGGAGCTGGTCTCCGAATGGGGGGGGCACGACGGGATGGAGCTCGAGGCGTTCGTCGGAGAGCTCAAGCCCGCCGTCGAAGAGACCGCGCAGATGCTCGACATCGAGATCGGGCCCGTCGATTCGGAGGAGATTCTCGCAGCCGCTCGCCAGCTCCTCGTGAACGAGAGCCTCGGCATCGCCAGCGAGGTCCACCAGGCTCACGAGTACGCAGCCGAGCTCGAGATCCAGAACCAGATTCTCAGCGACAAGGCGAACACGGACGCACTGACGGAACTTCCCAATCGCGCGTGGTTCGATGAGGCACTGGCGCGTTGCGTCAACGATCGACGGCTGGGCCGAAGCACCGGCGCACTCGGCCTGCTGATCGCGGACGTGGATCGTTTCAAGTCCTTCAATGACACCTACGGACATCAGACTGGCGACGCGGTGCTGAAGATGGTGGCCAGCTCCATCCGAGGAGCGATGCGGAAGGGAGAGCTGGTAGCACGCTACGGGGGCGAAGAGTTCGCAGCCATCCTTCCGGACATCTCACCCGAGGGAATGGCGGCCGTGGCGGAGCGCATCCGCTCCGCCGTGGAGTCCGCGAGGCTCGATCGCGCGGGCGCAGAGCTGTCGATCACCGTGAGTGTCGGCGGCGTCTGCGACCTGGAGATCGTCGACAGCTGCGAGATCAAGCGCCTGATCGAGGGCGCGGATCGTCATCTGTACGAGGCCAAGCGCGGCGGTCGGAACCGCTGCCATACCGCAGTCATGAGCTCCGCGCAGTGAGCCCGCCCGCAACGCAGATCGCCGTGGAGGACGTCGAGCGGCGAAGCGGGGGCGCGGATCTCGTGGAGCAGCTCCGGCACAGCGAACCGCGAGAGCGCGCAAGGATCGAACTCCGAGGCGCGTATCTGCGGGATGTCGATCTCTCGAACCTCGATCTCTCGCGACTCGATCTTTCCGGCGCGGACCTCAGCGGCTCGAATCTGTCGGGCGCGAAGCTCTCGGGGGCCGTGCTGCGCGGCGCAACGCTCTTCCGAGCGCGGCTCGACAGAGCGGAGCTTCTGGGCGCGAACCTCGTAGAAGCCAATCTCATGGGTTGTCACGCCGAGGGCGCGGGCTTCGGAGGCGCCGATCTCTGCGGTGCGAACCTCTGCGACGCCGTGCTGCGCGGCGCGACGTTCACCCAGGCGTGCCTGGTCGGCGCCGAGCTGCGCTGTGCCGACCTGCGGGACGCCCGGATCCTAGGGGCCGATCTTTCGAGTGCAGATCTTCAACGCGCGGACCTGCGCGACGCCGAGCTGAGCGGAAGTCGCGTGGAGCGGGCGATCCTGACAGGTTGCGACCTGCGAGGCGCGCAGCTCTCGGATCTGTCCGCCTTCGAGACGGCCGACTGGATCGGTGTGGACCTGCGCGACGCCGACCTGCGCGGGGCGCTTCGGCTCCGCCGGTTCGTTCTCGACGAGAACTATTTGCACGAGGTCCGCAATCGCAGCCGGGCATCTTCCATGCTGTACAGCGTCTGGTGGGCCACGTCCGACTGCGGGCGCAGCCTCACGCGCTGGGCACTCTGGGTGACCCTGGTCGTCGCCCTCTTCGGTGCGCTCTACGGCCTCGTCGACGTGGATTACGGCGACCATCCGACCTTCCTCTCTCCGATCTACTTCAGTGTCGTGACGCTCACGACCCTCGGGTACGGCGACGTGGTCCCAGCCTCGCCCGCGGCCCAGATCGTCGCGATGCTCGAGGTCGTCGTCGGATACATGGCTCTCGGCGGCCTCATCAGCATCTTCGCCAACAAGATGGCGCGACGCGCGGAGTAGGTCGCTCGTGGGGTGGACACGTCGAACCAGGAAACAAGCGGCCAGCGCGCTGCGAAAGGCGGTGGGAAGCTACGAGCTCCCCCACTTCCCCGGGCCGACCCTCGAGGCGCTCTCCGCTCTCCGGGATGAGAGTTCGTCTCTCGAGCGCATCGCCGAAACGCTGAGTGTCGACCCGAGCCTGTCGGTCCGCATCCTCTCCCTCGTCAACTCGGCCGGCTTCGGTCTTCGCACCGCAGTGGACGACCTTCCCCACGCGGTGCACCTCGTAGGTCGCTCGCCGCTGGAGTCGCTGCTGATCTCCGTGAGCGTGCGACAGGTGTTGCCGCGCAAGGCGACGGGTGTCGAGCCGCGCGCCTTCTGGAAGTCCGCTTCGTGCCGCGCCTCAGCGGCGCGCCGTCTGGCGGAGCTGCTGTGTCCAAGCGAGAGTCACCGCTCCTTCACTGCCGGCTTGCTCCAGGAGATGGCCGTACCCCTGCTGGCAGAGCGGCGCGGCGGCGACTACGCAGCGGTTCTCGACTGCTGGCGCGACGGCGGGCCCGAGCTCCACGACCTCGAGCGGGAGTCGTTCGGGTGGAACCACGCGGAGGTCGGCCTGCTGATGTGTCAGGTCTGGGAGCTCCCGGAGCGGCTGGCCGTCGCCATCGGCGGCCACCACGACGCACCCTCGGCGGATCCGGACGTTCCCGACCCGGTTCTGCTCTCGGCCTTCCTGCGGGAGTCCGACTTCCAGCCGGGTGTCGACGCGCTGATCGACGCGGTCCACCAGCGCCACGGCGTCGACCGGGAGCGCGTGATCGAGATCGTCGATGCGAGCTTCGAGGACGCGGAGGGTCTCTCCGACCTGTTGGGTTGATGGGCTCCAGGGCATGAGTCCTGCATTCGCTCGCTGCGCATACCGTTGCGCAGTGTGTCGTCCGCTTCCCGGGCGCGCCCCCGCAACGCCTCGCGCCCGACGGCGCGGCCGCCATCAACGAGCGGCAACTCACGCATGCAGACGGCTGACCCGGCTCGCTTCCTGGCAAACGGGCCGGCCGTGGCATGTCCGTTGCAGTACTTCTCCGGTGTGTGACGCGCATCACGGGCGGAGCCCGGCCGCGCAACGGAGTGACCGATGCTGCATTTCCTCATCTGGGTCGCGGGAGCCATCGCGACCGCCTACGTCATCCTCGAGGTGATCGGTCTGTTCGTTCGGGCAAACCACGCCGGACGCCGAGCGTTCGACGGGTTCCGGGCATCACACGGAGCTGCGATCACGATCGACGTGACGCCCCTTCCTGGGCCGGGAAGCGAACGCTGCTGCTGACCCCCTACTGACCCAACGAGACGAGATTTGCCATCAGCTCGTTGGTCGTGGAGACGGTCCGCGCGTTGGCCTGGAACGCCCGCTGGTTGATGATGAGCTGCACGAATTCCCGCGCCAGATCGACGTTGGACTGCTCCAGGCTGTTCGAGCGAATCGAGCCGAGCCGGCCGGTCAGCGGCGCGCCGACCGACGGCTGACCGGACCGCCGCGTCTCGACCAGGTTGCCGCTTCCGATCTTCACGAGGCCCTCGGCATTCGGGAAGGACGCGAGGGCGACCTCGGCGAGCGTGAGCGTCTCTCCGTTCGAGAACTGCCCGACCACGAATCCCTCCCGGTCGACCTGGATGCCCTGGATCTGCCCGGTGGCGAAGCCGTCCTGGTTGAAGGAGTTCGTCGTCGACGGCCCCGCGAACTGCGTGGTGACTTCGCCCGTTCCCACGCCGCCGATCGGCCCGAAGCCGAGATTCACCGACTGGCCCGCCGTCGCCCCACCCGAGAACTCGAAGGTTACAGGGCTTCCCGTCGCAGCTTGGAGCACACCGTTCGAGTCGAACGTGAGCGTTCCGGAGCCCTGGACCACCAGGGAATCACCGGGGTTGGCCGGGGCCGTGGTCGTGTCGGCAGACGGTACCGAGGCGGTCCACTCCCAATTGTTGGCGGCCGATTTCGTGAAGTAGTATGTCACGAGATGGTCGTTTCCGATAGAATCGTACACCGTCATCAACGTCCGGAAGTTGGATGTGGTGTTCGGGTCGGCCGGATCGAAAGGCACTCCCAGTGTCAGCGAGTTCGCGTCCAGGTTGACCGATACGTTGGCCGCGGTCGTGGCTCGCGGCGGGGAGACCGCCGACGAGATCTGGATGTCGCCCAGCGCCTGCGTCGATTGGCCGGTCGCCGGGTCGATGGTGAAGCCCTGGACCCGCAGGCCCGCTGGATTCACGAGCGCTCCAGACTGGTCGAACGTGAAGACGCCGGCACGCGAGTAGAAGCGCCCCTGGCCGCCGTCGAGCACGAAGAAACCCTGGCCCTCGATGGCGAGGTCGGTCGTTCGCGTCGTCGACTCGAACGTCCCCTGGCTGAAGATCGGTGTGACTCCCGAGATCGTCGTCCCCGCACCGATCTGGGAGAAGCCACCGAGCCCCGAGACCATTCGACCGAGAATATCAGAGAACTCGGCCCGGCTCGCCTTGTAACCGGTAGTGTTGACGTTGGCGATGTTGTCGCCGATGACCGCAATGGCCGTGCCGGTGGCGTCGAGGCCACTCACACTGGTGAAGAGCGCGCTGGTAAGACCCATTTTTCGTCTACCTCCTGTTGAATTCGTTCATTCGAATCGTGGCGACCCGCCGAGGCGGGCCGAAGCATCGGACATTCTGAGAGACCGCTCGATCGCGGCGGCGCACAGCCGCACGGGATCCGCAGCGCCCAGCGCCCGTTCCAACACCGTCTGGAACTGTTGCTCGCTCCTGCGTCGAACGAGCTTTCCGGCAGCCGCGAGCAGCGTTCGGATCATCAAGGGGCCCCTCCCGACTCCCGCACCTCTTCCACCATCGAGAGCGGAACCACCAGGTCGCCCAGCATCAGCAGAGGGTCGCTCGCATTGGGAATCGCACCGGTCACGCGGCCCCGGACCTGGCTGCGAACCTCGACGGTCTGATCGCCGGAGAGGGCGGAGACGCTGAAGCTGTAGATCCCCGGAGCGACCGACTGCCCGGCCTGGTCGAGGCCGTCCCAGCCGATCTCGTGC
>JBHHVG010000046.1:0-12513 GCA_046754165.1 Myxococcota bacterium | reverse complement strand
CCTGCTCGGAACGGTGCGCACGCGAGCGACAGTCCTTCGCCGTCGAACCACAGCAGCGGCCGCATGCCGATGTCGAGCAGACCCACGCCGATATCGTACGGGTAGTCGTCCGGCGGCGCGTGGGACGCGCGAATCCACTCATCGTGGGCGGTCGCCGCGTCGTCCCGTCGTCCCCGGCGCTCTAGAGACTCGGAGAGCGTGTGCCACGCGGGCGCGAGATCCGGCGACAGCGACACGGCGCGCCTCAGCTCGTTTTCCGCGCCCTGGTCGTCTCCGATCGCTGCCAGGACCGCGCCGAGATTCGCCCGGGTCTCCGCGCCCCCGCCGTGTGCCAGCGAGGCTTGGAGCAAGTCGCGAGCGGCTTCCAGGTCGCCTGCCAGGGCGGCGGAGGTGGCGAGGCGAAGCACGCGCTCTGGGTCGCCGGGGTCCGCCCGGTTGGCGCGTGCGTAGAGGGCGCGGGCGCGCTCCGGACGTCCGTCCGCCAGCTCGACTGCGGCCAGACCCTCGAGCCATCGCCGCACGCGCGGTGCCCGGTCGATTCGCGCCTGGTAGTGCGCGCGGGCCGCCGCGAAATCGCCGATCAAGTAGTGCACGGCACCGAGGCTGCCCACGTGATCGAGCCGCGGGTGCACGGGGCCAATGCTGTACACGGCGGCCGAAGCGGCGGCGGGGAGCAGGACCGCGCAGGCCCCGAGCGCCACGCGGACGCGATTCCGCAGAAGACCCTCGACCGCGCGCGCGGTGAATGCGCCGTAGGGAAGCGACAGCGCAAAGAGATACGAGGCCTTGAGGGCCGAGATGCGCGGCACGCGCACCGCAAAGCCGCCGAACGCGACCAGTGCGAGCGCAGCGCACACGAAGAGAGGAAGGTAGACCGCGGTTCGCCGTCCGCGCCGCACGTCCCGGGCGGCGAGCGCCGCACCCGCGAGGGCGAGCGACGTCGGCAGCAGTCCGAGCCAGACCATGGCGATCCGGGCGCTGCGCAGCCTCGCGAGCTGGTGCTCCGCAAGCCTGTTCCACTGCGAACGCGCATCGACCCAGGCATTCACATAGGCACTCCCCCAGATCGAGTGGACCAGATGCGGTGCACCCGGCCGCGGGTCGCTGAGGAGCCTGGGCGACACGCTCACGAAGTCGCGCCACGACCGCGATCCCGGCGCCTGCGTTGCCTCCACGTCGGCCGTGAGGGCGTAGTCACGGTTCATGCGAAACGGCGTACCGTACGCGAGCGTGTTGCGCAGGTAGTAGGGGCCCGCCAATACGAGTGCCACTCCTCCCAGGGCGGCGCAGCGGCGCGCTGCGCTCATCCACCCCGCCGGGTCCGCGGCGGATCGCCGCCTGCGGAGCGCAATCACGACCAACGCTGCCGCCAGGTAGACCGCGCCACTGAACTTCGACAGCAGCGCCAGGCCGATCAGCAGGCCGACTCCGGCGTCACGGGCGAGCGATGGCTCGGCTCGGCGTTCGTTGGCGATGAGTGCGGCGATGGCGGCGCATCCGAGCAACGCGCAGGTCAGCTCGCTGCCGCTCATCGGGCTCGCGTAGATTTGGACGGGCACGAACGCGACCGCGGCAAAGGCCAGCCACGCGAGCCCAGGCCGCTCCGGCGCCGCGGCCCGGGCGACCCAGGCCGAGAGCCCCGCGATGATCAGGCTGGCCGCGCTGCTCCACAGGGCGAGTCCGCGCAACAGCAGAATGGCGCTGCCGAATTGCGCCAGGCCCCAGCCGAGCAGGTAGTAGAGCGGGGGATGGAAGTAACCCCATCCCTGGTGGGCCCAGGGAATGGCGCCGTAGCGGTCGAGGTAGAAGATGTAGGCGATGTGACCGGGCGCGTCGAAGCCCGCCATCAGCGGGCCCTGGAAGATGTTCCAGAGGCGCACTCCTGCGGCGGCAGCGACGAGCACCCACGCGAGACGAATTCCGATCTTCGAGGCGGGCCGCGCGCCGGCCACGCCGCGCGTCATCGGGGCGCTCGAAACTGCGGGCTGCCCGTTTTCGGACCCAGTCTGCACCATCCTCTCGGAAACCGCTTTGATTCGGGGATTATACGGCGCGGCACCGGATCAATCCTCGAAGACGGGCTTGCGCTTCTCCTTCCGCGCGCGGGTCGCTTCCTCGAAGTTCTTGGTCGTCAGGCGGACGAGCAGCTGCGCGTGGCTCTCCATTTCGATGGCGGACGCGAGGCTGCCCGTCTCCAACCCGGACCACATCATCTTCTTGGTGATCGCGACGCCTTGGGTGCTCCAGCCATTGATCTGGTCGGCGAGGTCGAGTGCCGTCTCCATCAATGCGTCGTCTGGAACGACCCGCGACACGAGACCGATCATCGCTGCCTCCTCGGCGGAGACGTCGCGCCCGGACAGCATGATCTCGAAGGCGCGGGACGACCCGATCGCGCGCGGCAGCAGGAAGCTCAGGCCCAGCTCGGTGGCGGTGAGCCCGTTGTTGATCCCGGCGGCCCGGAAGTACGCGGATTGGGAGGCGATGCGGATGTCGGCACCGAGGCTGAGACACATGCCGCCGCCGATCGCCGCGCCGTTGACCGCGCAGATCACCGGCTGCGGCAGATTTCGGAGCTTGGGAACCAGCTGCGCGAGGATCGACATCGCCCTGGTCGCGATGCGCGTGAGGGTCAGGCCCTCGATGCCGGGAGGGGGCTCCGACTCCTGGGTATCGGCCCCGGAGCAGAATCCCCTGCCGGTGCCCGTCAGGATCACGCACCAGGTGTCGTTGTCCCGGGCGATCTCGTCGAGGGCCTCGTGCCGCGGGATCATCTGCTCGAAGGCCATCGAATTCATCCGCTCTGGCCGGTCCATCACGATGACGGCGGTGTGCGGGCGGGGCTTCTCGATGCGGATGTAGGGCACGGCGGACCTCCGGTTGCGGCTCCGCGAGCTCGCGAACGGCGAGACTAGTCGAGATTCCGTCCCTTCACCTTCCAATGCCTCTCCGTGACGCTATCGTGGAGCGCCCAACCACCGCCCCCCGGCGCGCAGGAGCCCCCCTATGCCCGTTCTGGACTTCTCCCTGGAGAGCAAGGTTGCCATCGTCACGGGCGGGAGCCGCGGAATCGGGCGCTCCATCGCCATCGGGCTCGCCGAGGCCGGCGCCGACGTCGCCATCGCGGCACGCAAGCCCGAGGCCCTGGAAGAGGCCGCGGCTGCGGTCGCCGCGACGGGCCGCCGCGCCGCCGCCATCGCCACGAACGTGCGGCGCTCAGAAGATCTTCGGATGCTCGTCGAGGAGACGAAGAAGCAGCTTGGCAGGGTGGATATCCATCCTGGTCAACACCGCCGGCACGACGCCTGTTTTCGGCCCGGTGCAGGACATGGACGAGGCTGCCTGGGACGTCATCATGAACACCAACGTGAAATCGATGTTCTTCCTGTCGGTCCGCGCGCGCGAGGCGATGATCGAGCACGGCGATGGCGGCAACATCGTCAACGTCAGCTCCGTCGGCGGCTTTCGCGCCTCCGATGTGATCGGCGGCTACTCGGTTTCGAAGGCGGCGGTGGTGATGCTCACCCAGGTTTGCGCCAGGGCCTGGGGGCGCGACGGCATTCGCGTGAACTGCATCGCCCCGGGGCTGATCAAGACCGAGTTCGCCCGAGCCCTCTGGGACAACCCGAACATTCGCGCCGCAAGCGAGAGCGGCGCGGCGCTCGGTCGCATCGGGAATCCTGACGAAATGGCGGGCGCGGCGGTCTTCTTCGCCAGCCCCGCTTCGACGTTCGTGACCGGGCAGACGCTCCTCCTCGATGGCGGCGCCATCATCTAGCGGTGACGGCGCCAGCGTCGATGGAGAACGCCCGGGTCGTGGTCGGATGATGCGTCCTACAGGCCGTATTCGATGTGATGGTGGGCGACCTTTCCGATGGCGATGAGGTAGGCCGCGGTGCGCAGATCCGGCACGTCGTCGCGGGAGTGGTAGAGAGAGCGAATCTCGTGGTAGGCGCGGCGCATGGTGTCGTCGAGGCCCGAGCGGACCAGGTTGAGCTCGTCGGCCTCGCGGCGAAGGTTCTTCTCGAGACGCTCCGGGACCTTTGTGTCGAGCATCGTCTCCATCAGGTCGATGGCGGCGTCGGCGCGCATCTCGGTCATGCGCCGGTCCATGCGGCCGAAACGGATGTGCGAGAGGTTCTTCGTCCACTCGAAGTACGACACGGTGACGCCACCCGCGTTGAGATACAGGTCCGGAATCATCACCTTGCCGGCCTCGCGCAGGATCTGGCTGGCCTCGTAGGTCACCGGGCCATTCGCGGCCTCGGCGATCACCGCGGCGCGAATCCGTGGCGCGTTCTCGGCGGTGATCTGTCCCTCGAGGGCGGCGGGGACCAGGAGGTCGCAGTCGAGCTCCAGAGCCGCGCTGGGGTCGGTGATGTGCTCGCCGTCGGGAAAGCCGGAGATGCCGTCGTGCTCCTCCTTCCAGTCGAGCAGCTTCGCGACCGACAAACCGGCCGGGTTCGCGATGGCACCGTCGCGTTCGATGACTCCGACGATCCGCACGCCGTCCTCCTCCTCGAGGAAGCGCGCCGCGTGCGCGCCCACATTGCCCAGACCCTGGACGACGACGCGTTTGCCGTCGAGGCTGCCTTCGAGCCCTGCGGCCTTCACGTCCTCCTCGTGGCTGAAGAAGGCCCGCAACCCGAATTGGACACCGCGCCCGGTGGCCTCGACGCGCCCGCTGATGCCGCCGAGCTCGGGCGGCTTGCCCGTGACACAGGCCTCGGCGTCGATGTCGTCCGGATGCAACGTGCGGTAGGTATTGGCGATCCAGCCCATCTCCCGGGCGCCGGTTCCCATGTCCGGGGCCGGGACGTTCATGCTCGGGCTGATGAACGCCTTGCGGTCGAGCTCGATGGCGAAGCGGCGCGTGATGAGCTCGAGCTCGTCGCGGTCGAACTCGCGCGGATCGAGGCGCAGGCCGCCCTTGGCGCCTCCGAAGGGCACGCTGACGATGGCGCACTTGTACGTCATGAGAGTCGCGAGCGCCTCGACCTCCTCCTGGCACACCGATGGCGCAAAGCGGATCCCCCCCTTCGAGGGCAGCCGGTGCTCGCTGTGACACACGCGCCAGCCTTCGAAGATCCGATGGCAGCCGCGGATCTTCACCGGGAAGCGCACCTGATAGACCGAGCGGCAGCTCCGCAGAACGTCGTCCAGGCCCGGCGGAAGGTCGAGCAAAGCGATGGCGTCGTCGATCATGCGGGTGATGTTTCCGAGGAAGCCGCTCGATGCCGCCGGGCTCATCCATGTCTCCTCTCGGCGCGAGGCCGTCGTTTCCGTCGCGCTGGATCCACAGAGCGTGGCGTCCGCTCGCAGGATGTCCGTGGCGCGAATCCTTCAGCATGACAGGTTGCGGCCGCTCCGGGAAGGGCGGGTCGGGCTGTCTTGGACGTCGCTCGTGCTGTGCGCCCCTCCATCGCCCGCGGCGTCGGGACGAGATCGGGCGGCAGCGCTGGAATCCGGGTATCCTGGTCTGGCTCGTGCCCGCGACGGAACGGACGTGCCGCAGCGGAGGGGCGAGATCGCGGAGGGTGTCGAGGTGCTTCGCTTCTTGCAGTGGCTCACACGCCGAGAGCGCCTGCTGCGGCTGATGAATCCGCTGTTCGGGCTCTTCAATCCCTTCCTTCGTTCCCATCGGAAGGACCCGCACGCCACGTGGAGCGCCCTGCGCGAAGCGGAGCCGGTCTACTGGCACCCGGTCTTCCGAATGTGGATGTTGACGCGCTACGACGATGTGCTGTTCGTCTTGCGCGACAAGAATTTCACCACCGATCGCAGCTCTGTGCCTGTGATGAAGTTCGCGAACCGGATGTCGCGCGAAGACCCGAAGTTCTCGGCGATGATCCAGCGGAGTCTGCTCACGCTGGATGGCGTGGAGCACACGCGTCTGCGCGGCCTCGTCAGCAAGGCGTTCACCCCGCGTCGCGTCGAGCGCCTGCGGCCCCAACTCCAGGCCACCGTCGACGACCTCCTCGAGCGGGCGGCGGAAGCCGGCGAGATGGAGCTGGTTCGTGACCTGGCGCACCCGCTGCCGGTCATCGCCATCGCCCTGCTGCTCGGCGTGCCGGAGTCGGACCGCCACCTTTTCGCCGCCTGGTCGAAGGACCTCGTGCAGCTCCTCGACCCGCTTCAGGCGACCGGCGGCGTCGAGCCGCTGCGCCGCGCGTGCCACCAGATCTTCGACTACTTCGGGCCGTTGCTGGCCGCGCGCCGGACGGAGCCCCGCGACGACCTGCTCTCGGCCATGATCGCGGCCGAGGAGGACGGCCAGCGCCTCGAAGAGCTCGACCTGCTGGCACTGTCCGCGCTGCTTCTGGTCGCAGGCCACGAGACCACGTCGAACCTGATCGGCAACGCAGTGATCGCGCTGTTGCGCCATCCCGGCGAGCGCAAGCGATTGCAGCAGGATCCGGCTCTCATCGACTCTGCCGTCGACGAGTTCCTGCGCTTCGACGGGCCGATCCAGTTCACGGATCGGGCGGTACGCAGCGATTGCGAGATCGGCGGCAAGCAGATTCGCAAGCACCAGGTGGTGGGTCTCGTGCTCGCGGCAGCGAATCGCGATCCGGCACAGTTTCCGGATCCGGATCGCCTCGACCTCGGCCGGCGCGAGAACAACCACCTCGCCTTCAGCCAGGGCAACCACTTCTGCCTGGGCTCGCAGCTCGCGAAGCTCGAGACGGAAATCGCGGTCAGCAGCCTGCTGCGCCGATTCCCGGACTTCACGGGTGACCCGGATCCGCCCGCCTGGCGGCGCTCGATGATCGTCCGGGGGCCGACGGCGGTTCCGCTGAAGCTGGTCTGATCCGGAGTCCTAGCTGTCGCGGCTCTCCGCCCAGGCGCGGATCAAGTGGTGCGCGATGGCCATGGGGGGCGGAACGAAGAGCGGTCCCTTCTCTCCGGCGAGTGCGGCGCGGATCTCCGCGAGGGAGAACCAGCGCGCGTCGGTGAGCTCGGCGGTGTCGAGGGTGATGGCTTCGGTCTCGGCCTCTGCGATGCAGCCGATCATCAGGGACGAGGGAAACGGCCAGGGCTGCGACTTCACGTAGCGCACGTCGCCAACTACCACGCCGCTCTCCTCGTGAATCTCCCTCCGGACCGCCTCCTCGATGGTCTCGCCGGGCTCCACGAAACCGGCGAGCGCCGAGTACATGGTGTCGGGCCAGCCGTGTCCCCGGCCGAGCAGGCAACGGTCGCCGCGGGACACCACGCAGATCGCCACCGGATCCGTGCGGGGAAAGTGCTCGGCGGCGCAGTCCGGGCAGCGCCGGTGCGCACCTCCCAGCAGCGGGAGGGTCTCTCCGCCGCAGGCGGCGCAGTGGCGGTGGCGGTCGTGCCAGTCCGTCAGGGACCGGGCGTGGGCGACGATTGCCAGCTCCGAGGACGTCAGCTGGCCTGCGACGCCGCGCAGCTCCTCGAAGCGCGCGGCCTCCTCGACACCGAGGGTCTCGATCGGATCGCGGAGGGCGGAGACATCGACGGCGAAGTGAGCGATGCCTTCGGCGACGCCCAGCAGCAGCGGCTCGGGCGGTCCGCCTTCGAAGATCTCCCGCCGGGCCCAGGCGAGCGAGCGCGGGTCCCCGAGCTTGATCAACGGATCTAGCTTCCACAGGGGCAGGTAGCGGGTGGCCGAGTCGGCCAGGTGCTTCTCGAGCCAGGCCGGGTCGCGCCGCGCGACCGCCGAGCGGTCGAGGGGGCTCCCCGAGAACGTGATCGAATCGTGCATGGGGGCAGCGTAGCCCGCCCGGGTCAGTTGGCCTTCGAAGCCGCCTGGCGCAGCACGCCGTAGTAGCCGTCGGCGATCAGCGCGTGCTCGAGCACCCCCCGCTCTTTCAGCAGCCGGTGAAGCCGCGGCAGGTTGTAGTGCGGGACGGTCATCAGCATGTGGTGTTCGAGGTGGTAATTCACCCGGTTCGGAGCCAGGAAGAGCCGCTCCCACCAGCTCGCGATGGTCGTGCGGGTCTGCTTGAGCTCGTCCGTCGGATCCGGCGTCATCGAGTGCTCGGCGATTGCGCGGAAGCGCGTGACCAGGGTGTGGGTGGTGAGGTAGGCGCCCACCCACAGCAGGTACACGGCCGGATGGCCCGCCGCCGTCACGATTGCGAGCAGGGCGAGGTTCGTGATCAGCATGCCCCGGAAGACCGGGGAGTGGATCGCGCGGGCGATCCGCTCGCGCCAAGGGCCCTCGCCGCCGAAGTCCCGGCGGATGGCGAAACGCGCGAACTTCGTGCCGGTGCGGCCGGTGAGGTCGCGCAGAGCCTTGCGCCGGAAGCTCTGCGGCGTGATGGGAAAGGGCGTCGCCAGATAGAGGTCGGGATCGTCCTCGGTCCAGGTCCGCGCGTGGTGCCGAAGGTGGTAGGGCCGGTAGCTGTGCATGTCCGACCAGACGGGGTACGAAGCGAGCCAGTTGCCCACCCAGTCGTTTACGCGCCGGTTCGAAAACAGCGCGAAGTGCGAGGCGTCGTGCATCAGCACCGCCAGGCCCAGCTGGCGCGCGCCGATGAGGAAGAGCGCGAGAACCGCGGTCAGCGGGTTCGGCCATGCGGCCACCATCGCCATGGCGGCGAAAACGATGCCCCAGTTCAGCACGACGGTGAACCAGCTCCGCCAGTCCCGCATGCGGCGCAGCTGGGCGATTTCCTGCGTGCTGAGGGAGTCACGCCAGTCGACGCGCCCGCCATCGCTCGTTTCCAAGAGGACTTCACTCGCGCTCATGTTCCGGTCTCCGTGGACGTGAGTGCCGGCAGGGACAAGCCCAGTCCAGCCGCGTCGGCGACCCTCAGGTCGACGGGGTTCGTCACGTGCGGTACGTCGAGGCGGGCCAGGAACGCCGCCCAGCTGCTGCGACCGAGTCGGTCGTAGGCGCGCATGTCTTCGAGCAGCGCCTGACGCGGTGCCGTCGGCACGATGGCCTCCGGGAGCAGCGGATCGAGCACGAGCTGGCGCAGCACGCTTCCGCCGAGCAGGAAGGTCTCGACCATGGCCGCTTCGTTCGAGAGCATTGGCAGGCCGGCGACGCTCTGGGCCAGCCGGCGTCGTGACTCGGCGTAGGCGTCCGACAGCTCCCGCGTGTTCCACAGCTGGCGCGCCCGGCGGTCGCTGACGGTGTCGAGATCCCGGAGGCCGGCCACCAGTGCGCCGGCCTCGAGGCCCAGGGCGACGAGCTGCCGCCGCATGGCGCCGACACCGCCCGCCAGGTTGTCGGGTCGGATGTCGAGCCCGGGCTCGAGCTCGCGAAAGCCCAGCAGACGCAGAGCCCGCGCGCTCCGTCGCCGCGCGGCGCGGCCGGAGCGGCGGGTGCAGTGGACGGCGATCCAGGCGCCGTCCCAGGCGGCGAGGTCTTCGTGCAGCCGCCGCCAGGAGGCGACCCGCGCCTGCACTGCTTCGGAGGCCGGACCTCGGCGGTAACGCCCGCGGGCGTCACGCTGCACCAGCCCCACGGCCTGCATGCGCGCCAGCGCCACCCGGATGCTGTTCTCGGCCAGGCCAAAGAGCGCCCCGGCCTCGACCAGGGCCCGGACGGGCATGCTGCCGTCGCGCTGGGTCGCGAGCAGGTCGAGGGTCAGGCTCTTGGGCGTCGGCGCCATCCGACCGATATTACACTCATCGTCAAAGAATTGCCACAGTTCGTAATGTTTGGCCGCATAGAAGAAACCGTAGGGATTCCGTGGGTTGCACCCGCCCACCCCCCCTGTCCGGTCCGCAGCGGGGGATTGCTGGCAGCGGTCGCTCCACCTCAGCGGCCCGCTTCCTGGATGGCCTTCTCCACCACGCCCAGCATCCCCGCCGCCCGCGGGTAGCCCACGTAGTGGACCAGGAAGACCAGCACCTCCCGCAGCTCCTCCGCAGTCAGCTCGCCCTTCTTGATGGCGGCCTTCGATTGGATGGCGAAGGTCATGCTCTCGCCCTGGGCCAGGATGGCCCCCAGCAGCAGCAGGCGCCGATCGCGCATCGACAGCACGTCGCGGGTCCAGACCTCGGCGAAGAGCTGGCCCAGCATCTGGTCGGCGAAGGCGTTGCTGCCCTCCGGCGGGATCGGGATGTCGCCGGCGTAGACCTCCTCGATCTTCTCCTTGCCCCGCTTCCAACGCTCTGAATCGATCATGCTGCGAACCTCCTCTTGCGTGCATCGACGCGAGGCGCGGAGCATAGGGCGGCTCGCATCCCGCCCGCGAACCGTGCGTTACCCTTTCGCGGGAGAGGGCATGGGGGATGACCTGCACGCAGGCGGACGAAATCGATCTCGACGTGCTCTTCGCGCTGCCGGACTCGCCAGAGTGCCGCGACTTCGTCGCCCACAGCCGGGCGTGTGGCGCGTGCGCCGCCGCGATCTCTCGGCGGCAGGGTCCGGATTTCCCGGTTCCGGTGAAGCGCCGGGCTCGTTGGATCGCGTACGCGCTCGCCTGCGCAGCGGCGGTCATCGCCATCCAGCTGCTGCGGAGCTCGGAGGACGCGGTGGCTCCGCCGAGGGCTGCCGGTACCGAAGCTTCGGTGGCCCGAGATCCGGCGCGCGCGCCGGCTCCAACAACCGTCTCGAAATCGTCCAGTAGGGCTCCGGAGCTCGCCGCCGGGGAGACGCTCGAGATCGCCGCCGCGGACATCCGGACCGATGTTCCCTTCGTGCTGAGTGTGCTGCTGCCGCCGCCGAAGGCGGGAGTCGAGGTGCTCGAGGCGCGCGTGCTGGCAGAGAATGAAGAGCCGCTCGAGACCCGCGCCGTTCTGGACGCAGACGACCGCGGTCGCGCCGCGGTCACCATCGACGGCGCCTGGTTGGCCCGGCCCGGTCGCTACGTCGTCGAGGTGAGAACGACGGAGCTCAGCCACTTCCCGCTGCGGCGCTACGCGATCGAGGTGCGTGGACGCTAGAGCGCGGGTGCCCTCCGCCGCTGCATCCAGCCGCCGGCGCCCAGCACCGACGCGAAGAGCAGCGACAGCCCCCAGGCCGGAACCGCCGGGATGGTCGGCAGGTTGAAGGAGAACGGATCGTTGGGGTCCGTCCCGTCGGCGACCTCCTGGCCGTCCGACACGCCGTCCCCGTCCGTGTCCCACAGGGCCGGGTCGCTGCCGGTGTCGGAGCTGCTCACGAACACCCCGGTGCCGGTCTCGACCCCGTCGAGCAGGATGTCCTCGTCGCGGTCGATGCCCATGCGCTGGCCCGAGCCCGGGGGAGCGCAGGTGTAGGTGAGCGGGCCCTCGCTGACCGCCAGGGCGCGCAGGTTCGTGTCGCTGATCGCGCCGCCGACATCGTCGAGGAAGAGCCCTCCTTGGAGCACCCAGCCGCGCGGCACGCCGCCGACGCTGCCCTTCACGACGAGGTCGCACTCCGTGACGACGCCACCCAGCATCAGCGAGGTGAACGAGGTGCCCGCCCGGTCGATCAAGGTGGCGATGCGTGGATCCACCTCGGCAGAGTTGGTCGCGTCGAGGGTCACCTGCTGGCCGACGATCGGGGCGAGGTCTGACGGAAACGACAGGATGAACTGCTCGAGGTCGATCTCCTGGCTCGCGTTCAGGCTGAAGACCGGAGATCCCAGGAACGTGCGAACGGTGTCGATGGCGCCGTCGTGCAGCATGCCGAACCCGCGGACCTGGGGGCCCGAGGGCCCGCCTCCGATGCCACCGTCGGCGACGCCGAACATGCCGACCTTGGCGTAGAGATTGCGCAGGTGGGCGACCTTGAAGTTCTGGGGCTCGCCCTCGAAGCTCTGCTCCCCGCCCGAACCGAAGAAGCCGTTGGCCGGATCGAGATTGTGGCAGCCGTTGCAGTTCTCGACCGTGTCCGTGATCGGTCCGCTGAAGAGGGTCTCGCCCTGGGCTGCGTCTCCGCTGAGCGTGTTGTCGAGGGGCCGTACCGGATTCGGGGGCAGCATGATCTCGAGGGCGAACTTGCGGAACTTCTGCATGTCCGCGATCGAGATCACTCCGTCGTGGCCCACGAGCCCTGCGAAGGCCACGATGAAGTTGTCGAAAGAATGCGCCTCGTTGCACGGAGCGCCGACGGTCGACAGGCACGGATCGCTGCCGAAGAAGCCGTCCACGCGGTCGCCACGCCAGTGCATGCCCCCGTGGGTCGCGAGGCCCCGCAGCGTCTGGGTGGTCATCGGCCCCTTCATCGGGTGGAAGGTGGTGGCCGGGGGAAGCGAAATCGAAGCCGAGGGCTGGGTGTTGTTGGACGTGTTGGCATCGGGATCGCCCAGGTTCCAGGCGAGGCTGTCGAAGTCCGCAAAGATGTGGCAGCTCGAGCACGAGGCCTCGCCGTTGCCGGAAGTGTTGACTGCGTCGTAGAGGAACGGGCGGCCCGCGACCACGTCGGGCGGTTCCGGGTTGTGGAGCGCGTGGGTCTCGAGGGTCGCCTTGCTCGTCGTATCGATCACGGCCACCGAGTTGTCGAAGCGCGTCAACACGTAGAGCCTGCCGTTGGTCTCGTCGAGGGCGATGCCGCAGGGGCCCCCTGCGGTGTCGATGTAGCTTGCGCTCGCGACGGTCGGGTCGAAGTTCATGGCGAAG
>JBHHVG010000045.1:0-12596 GCA_046754165.1 Myxococcota bacterium | reverse complement strand
ACACTCGCCGCCGAGCGCCAGCTCGCCCTTCCAGCGGCCGTGCCCCCACTCGGGGTGGGAGTAGCCGATCCCTTTCATCCGGAAGCACAGCATCGGCTCGAGCGCGATGTCCCTTCGCTCGCCGGACTTCCCGACCAACGCGATGTCGGCGCGGCGCGCCCGACGCGTGCCCGGCAGGTACTCGATCCGGTGCTCGAGGATCTCGAAGCTGCGTTGGCCATCGTCCAGGGTGCCCGGGATGTCGCTCGGGTCGTCATACGCCGGAGCCACTGCGCCTTGCTGGTGCCAGGTGTACCCGGTCGCATCTTCGAACAGGCCGAAATGGGTGCAATGATCGTCCCAGTGGATCGGCGCCCACAAGAAGAAGACCTGGGGGAGGGAGTGGAGCGGCGCGCCTCCCGCTTCCGGCTCACCCACGATGCGAATCCCCCAGGAGCGGTCCTTCGTCGCCCGGACGCGTTCCGGCACGATCGAGAGCTCGTGGCCGTCGTACGCGATGCGGCCGTTCCAGCTGCCGAACTGCGCGAAGCGGGTCGCGTCCATCACGAGGTTGCGGTCGTTGCGCAGGGTCTGGCGCCCCTCCGCGATGCAGGCCGTGCGCGCCCGGAACTCGAGGTCGCAGGCGATGCCGGTCTCGTTCCTGTCGAGTCTCACGCGCAGGCTACGCATGGGCTCGGTCACTTCGATGCGAAACGGCCCGACCTGCGACTCGCTGGGCTCGTCGGGCGCGCGCCGGGAAGCGTGGAATGAGTGCTGCTCGCCGTTGCGCACGATGCTGAAACCGCAGTCCATGATGCCGCGGTTGGGGTAGTAGCCGAGAGCAATGCCGAAGTAGAACTCGCCGTCGTCGCTGAAGCCGTTCAGCCAGTAGCGGTCGTAGACGTTGCGGTCGCTGGAGGCGACGCGGGAGACCGGCTCCGGCGTCTGGTGGATCGGATAGTCGTCGAAACGGCTCAGCATGTTCCCTCCAGCGTCTGATGTCGGAGCGAGGCGCGCGAAAGCTCCAGCAAGGGACCCGGGTATTCTGCCGCGCCGTGCGAAGTCCCTCAAGAGACCCGTGAATTCGGGCGATTCCGGGGCGCTTTCGCTCCTCGCTCGCGCCGGGTTCATTTCCGGGCGGGTCTCCCCGGATCCGCCGGGTTCTCTTGCGAACTCCGGGACGACTACCTATAGAAGAGCGATTCCATGGCCGCTGCCGATTCGGAATCGCCCGCCCCGAGCCGAAGCACGCGCCGCCTGGGTGCGGCCCTCATCGCGCTGGTCTGGATCGTCCTGCTGCCGCTGACGGGGCTGGCCATGGCCGAGTGGTGGATCGGCTCGGGTCTGTTCCAGCGCGCCGGGCGGGCGCCCTACTACACGAAGCTTTGGGAGGCCTACCACCCCTTCGCGATCCAGTACCCGAACCCCTTCTATCTCTTCTTCTTCCCCCTCGAGCCCGAGCGTCGGCTCGCGATCGGAAACGAGATCGTCAGCATCGACGAGAACGGCTTTCGGGGGCCGGGTCCGGAGGCCGCGGACGGTCGCAAGCTCGGATTCCTGATCGGCGGATCGGCCGCCTTCGGGGCCTACTCGAGCTCGGACGAGACCACGATCACCGCGTACATGAACGACCTCCAGGACGAGTTCCACTTCGTCAACGCCGGAGTCCCCTCTTGGAACACCACCCAGGAGCTCCTGCGCCTCATCCTCCAGCTCCTTCCCTACGAGCCCGATCTCGTGATCGCCTACGACGGTGCCAACGACGCGGCGATCCTCAACCGCTATCTGCGCTGGGACCAGGATTTTCCGCCCGGTACCCCGGAGAACTTCGACGTGCTCTACGAGATGGTCGCGGAGCTGCACCGGGGCGGGCAGAATCACGTCCCCCTCTTCCAACGCTTCTTTCCCCGGGTCAGGCGGGAGGTGCAAGAGGAGTTCGTAAAGGCACGGGCGCGCAAGAATCCACCGAACGAAGCAGACATCGAGCGGTCCGTCGCGGCGTACGCCTACAACCACCAGGTGATGCACGACATCCTGCGCGTGCGCGGCGCGCGCTTCGTGGGAGTCTTCCAACCGATCCTGTCGATGCACCGGGGCGTACCCGAAAGCCACAAGAAGGCCGTGCGGATCCCGATCTACCAGAAGTTTCACGCGCTGGCGATGGGGGAGTACCGGCCCAGCTTCGAGTTCCACGACCTCTCGACCTACTTCGACTCGCTCTTCGACGCGGTGCCATCCGCGGCGGTCAACCGGGGAGAAGAGGTCGTCGCCGAGACCGTCTTCATCGACGACGCACACCTCCACGACGCGGGAAACGAGCTGATCGCGCGGGAGATCGTCTCGAGGCTGGGGCTTTGAACGGCACTTCGCGGCGCCGCTGGCCCGTCCGCGAGATCTTGGGGATCACGCTGCTCGCGGCGGCCGTCGCGTGCGGCGGAGACACCGACGAGCCGCGACCGCTGGCCGCCTCGGATCCGCCGGAGCCTGGGCCCAGCCAGTCTCCGGAGGCAACGGCCGAACCGGCTCCGTGGAACGTCGTCCTCATCACACTCGACACGACACGAGCGGACGCGCTCGGCGCCTACGGGCAACCCCGCGATGTCACGCCCAACATCGACCGCATGGCGGTTCGGGGCGTACTCTTCGAGGTGGCGGCGACCTCGAGCCCGAGCACCCTGCCGTCCCACGCCAGCCTCTTCACCGGCAAGCAGCCCTACGCCCACGGAGCCCGCTCGAATCTCGGGTACGTCCTCCCGGCGGGCCAGGCGACACTGGCGGAAGCGCTCTCCGCGGCGGGATATCGGTCCGCGGCGGAGATCGCCGCGGCCGTCCTTGGCGGACAGAGCCAGATCGCCCAAGGCTTCGGATTCGTGCGGGACACCGCGAGCCCTGGCGTTGAGCGCAAGCGTGTGGTGCTGGCAAGCGACGGGCGAAGTGTCGAGTACCCCATCCGCGTGGCCCGCGACATCGGGCGCCGCGGCCGCGAGTTCATCCGAGCCAACCGGAATCGGCCCTTCTTCCTCTGGCTCCACTTCTTCGACGCCCACAACCCCTACGGGCCCCCAAGGGCCTTCGCGGCGAAGTTCCCGGACGCCCCCTACCTGGCGGAGGTCGCCTACCAGGACGCCGAGGTCGGAAGCGTCCTCCACACCATCGAGGAGCTGGGGTTGCGCCCGCGGACCCTCGTCGTCCTCACCGCGGACCACGGCGAGGCCCAGGGAGAGCACGGGGAGTTCTCGCACCGCTACTTCGTCTACGAGACCACCATGCGGGTCCCCCTCATCTTCTGGGGACCGCCACAGCTCGCGGCGGGACGGCGCGTGGCCTCGCTGGTGCGCAGTGTAGACGTCGCGCCCACGATCCTGGACCTGCTCGGGCGGCCGCCGCTCTCCGACATCCAGGGTGTGTCGCTACGCCCGCTGCTCAGCGGGCCGGACCGGGACCTCGGCCTCACCGGCTACGGTGAGTCTCTCGAGCTGCACCGGGTCTTCGGCGTAGCACCGCTTCGGACGGTCCGACGGGGCGCGTGGAAGTACATCCACAAGGTGAATCCCGAGCTCTACGATCTCGCCGCCGACCCGGGGGAGCTCGAGAACCTCGCCACCCGCGAGCCACGACGCGTCGCCGCGTTCCAGTCCGAGCTGCGGGAGCTGCTGGCGGCGCGGTCCGCTTCCCCGCAACCCGCGGCAACCTCCGTCGACACGCAGACCCGCGCGGCGCTGGCAGCGCTCGGCTATGCCACACCCGCGTCGGTCAGCGCGATCGACGACGAGCTGGCCTCGCTCGAGCTCGTGGGCGAGGACGCCGCGGCAAAGGCCCGGGACGTCGAGCAGATCTCGCGCACCCACGGTTGGCTGCAGTCCGGGGAGTTCGAACGGGCTCGCAGCTCGGCGGCGGACCTGCTCGGACGCAATCCCGACAACGCCAGCATCCTCGTCCTGATGGGCAAGGCCCTCGCGGGGCTAGGCCGCTTCGACGAGGCCGCGGGCTCCTTCGGCCTTTCGGTCGAGCGCGAGCCGGGCAGCGTCGAGGCCCTGCTGGGCCTCGCCGACGCCCTCGAAAAGGCGTCGCGGCGGGACGAAGCCTCCAGCGCGCTTCGGGCCATCCTCGAGATCGACGCCTGTCACGAGATCCGGCAGAAGCTCTACGTCCTGGCCACTGGAGACCCGGCCGAGCAGTACCGGATCCTGGCGGAAGGCGTCGAGCGTTGCCCCGACTCGTCGGCCCACCTCAACAACTTCGCCTGGGTCCTGGCGACCGTCCGGGACGACAGCCTGCGGGACGGGAAGAAGGCTCTCGCGCTCAGTCGACGCGCGATCGAGCTGCAGGGCCACGCCCCGGGACCGGACCACCTCGACACCCTGGCCGCCGCGTACGCCGAGACCGGCGACTTCGCCGAGGCGGCGCGCCAGGAGCGCAAGGCGCTCGCGCTGCTGGCCGCGCAGAAGGCGCCTGCGGATGCCCTCTCCGCCTTCCGGAAGCGGCTGGCCGAATTCGAGGCCGGCCGCCCCATTCGCGATCCCTGAGCGAACCCACCCCGGCTGCTTCGTCCAGGGGCCGGGCGGCGGGAGCGCCTCCCGAGTCGATTCTGGAGCGCTACTGCACGGGATCGCCGACGCGGGACTCGGCCAGTGATTCCGCCGCTGCGCAGGTTCCGTCCGCCAGCCAGCAGTGCGCCCGGATGTCGGCGACGACCGCCTCGGCGACGAGCCGATGGCCGCGGGCCGACAGGTGGTCCTTGTCGATGAAGAAGGCCTGCGCGCTCCGGCCGCTCCGCCGTGCCTCGTCTTGCATCAGCGGCAGCTGGTCGAGGAAAGGCAACGACCGCGCCGCTGCGTAGTCTCGCAGGATCTGCTGGGGCACCGGCAGCGCTGCCGGATCTTCGAACTGGAAGGTGAACGGAAAGGCGACCAACAGGACCGGAACCCCCTCGGCGTTGGCGAAGTCGACGATCCGGTCGAGATTCGCAAGCGTGATCTCCCACGCCCGCCCGACGTTCGGATCGTCGGGTGACTCGACCAGCATCTGGACATCGAGCGCCTCGAGGCCGGCGGCCTCTGAGGGTGACCGCCACAGCGCGGGCAGGCGACGGAGGTGGAAGACGATGTTGCTGTGCCGGACGAGGCGGTCCTGGAACGAGCTCAGCGACAGCGAGACCTGCACGCCGACAGAGCTGCCCCCGAAGCGCATCAGGCGGAATTTCTCGGTCACGTCGTTCAGGACGAAGCCGATCACCACCACGTCCGGTGAGAGGAGGATGCCCTCGCTGCGCAGATAGCGATCGTACTGCCAGGGCGAGTAGCCCCCGACACCCGCGTTGATCACGTCGACGTGCCTCCCTCCCTCGCGCAGCCGCTCGCCGGCGAGGCTGGGGAAGGTGCTGCGGAACGGCGCGCGGAAGCCAAACGTGACCGAGTCCCCCAGGAAGAGCACCCGCTTCGTCCCCTCTGGTTTCTCGCGGGTCAGCTCCGGACCGCGCAATCCGAGGGAATTCGTCTCGACCATCTGATCGCCCCATATCTCACGGACCGATGGCCTGAGCCGCCAGCCGAGATCTGCATCCCGCGCGAAGAGCCCCGTGATCGGCCTGTAATGGGTGAAGGGCTCGAGCGCCCATTCGAACACGTAGATCGGCAGCAGCAGCCCGAGCGTGGCGAGGGTGAAGAGCGTCGCGCGCGGACGCCGGAGCAGGCGGGCCACCGGCGGAACCCACGCGGCGCACGACGCCAGCAGCAAGAGGACGCCCGCCGCCGTCCAGTACGCCGGGCGCACCCGCGCCAGCTTCCGCGGTCCCACCTCGTCTAGCACGGACTCCGGAAGGATCCACGACAGCCATGCCTCGCCGTAGAGGAGCCCGAGAACGATCAGGAGAGCCGCTGCGCCGAACAGCAGACCGGCCGTGAGGTTCGCGCCGTGGGGGGCGTCGTCGGCTTCCGGCGAGAGCGGCATGGCTGTGAATGATTCTATCCGAAGCGCTCGCCGGTCGACGGGGGGGGCTTCTGCCCGGGTATCGACAGGTCCTCGGGTTCAGCAGCTAGCGGAACGCGGCGACGCTGCTCGCCCGGACCAGGATATCGACGCGGCGGTTGTGTCGGCGACCGTCGGGGGTCGAATTGCTCGCAATCGCGCCGGCCTTGCCGAAGCCGGCGCTCTCGACGCGGCCGGCGGCGACGCCCTGCGACACCAGATAGCCGCGGACCGCCAGGGCGCGGGCTTTCGACAGATCGAGGTTGAACGCGTCGGAGCCGGAGGAGTCGGTGTAGCCGAGAATCTGGACATGGGTGTCCGGATACCGTTTCAGCGTAGCGGCGACGTCCTTCAGGCGACCCCTGGCCACCGGCCCGAGCTCTGCGGAGCCCAGGGAGAACAGCAGCCCGCTGGGGAAGCGAACCGTGAGGGCTCCGCGGCGTCGCGTGACGACCGCTCCGGAGAGCTTCTGGAACGCGGCTTCCTCTTCCCTCAGGTAGCTGTCCCCGAAGCCGTACGCGCGGCCGGGCTCGGATTCGAAGTACTGCCAGGGAAACTCGGGGACCAGAATCGGCTCGAAGCCCGGAGGCTCCTCGAAGGGAGCAGACAACAGCTCGTACACGCCCACCAGCTCGCGGGTCACGAACTTGCCGATACCGACCCCGAGACCGATGGTGGCGGCGGAGAGCCCGCCATTCGTGCGGGCCTCCTGAACGATGTTGCCCGGAATCTCGAGGACGCCGAGGGTGATCCCCGCCAGGCCCCTGCCGGCTTTCCGCGCGGCTGTCATCTCTTGGGCGAACGCCGTGCCGGGGAGGGCCAGGCCGAAGGTGAGCCACAGCGCGACTCCCGCGGTGGCCCGGGCGGACCTGCGCTGCCCCGCGGATCGCCTCCGAACGGTCGGAACGGACATGCGTGATCCTCCTTGGTTTCGATCAGGCACGACATTCTGCAAGCCGCGCGCTCGTGCTTTCAAGCGAAAAACGCCCGGCGTCACTCAGCGGCGCGCAAGCGTCTCGCATCTCCGCGGAGAAGGATGGGCGCCGCTGCGGAAATCCGGAGAGACGAATATTGCCGGGCTCCGCGGTCCTCGCGCCGCGCTCGCAGCATCATTCGGGAACGCCCGGCGCGGGCATGGCCCTGTGACGCTGTCGCAGCCAGGCCAGCGCATAGAGCTGGAGCTCGGTTTTGGTGTAGGTGAAGTCTCCGTACGCCACGAGGGCGTCGCTGCGCGCCAGCTCGCGGACCCGCGCCGCATCGACGCCTGTCTCTCGCTTCAGCACGCCCTTCTTCTCGAGGGCGACGCGAAGCTTCCGCTCGTCGCCGGCGCGTTCGCGGGCGTAGGCCGCGAAACGATCGTCGAAGAGCGGCCCCGCCCAGTCATCGTCCGCTGGCGCGCCCCGCCGTCCGCGAAAGACCGCGAACCCCGCGAGAGCGACGACCACCGCGCCCCCTCCCCACCGCAAGAACTGGCGGCGGTTCACCTCCACTCCCCTTCCCCTTGCGCGGCCAGGTGACGGCCCAGGCGCACAGCGAGTGCCACGATCGTGTACGTCGGATTGGCCGCTCCCGCATGCGGAAACACCGACGATCCGGTGACGTACAGGTTGCCGGCGCCATGCACGCGCGCGTCTGCGTCGACCACCGAGCTGCGGGCGTCGTCGCCCATGCGGGTGGTCCCGAGCAGGTGACCGCCGGCCCCGATTCGGAGCTTCGGCTTCAGCGGCGACATGCGCCCGACGCCTCCGCGCAGCAGCAGCTCCGAGAGCACGTCCCACACGTGGAGCAGCGCGTCGCGTGCGGGAAGGCGCAGATGGACGTAGCCCTTCGGGCCGGTGGGCGCGTCCCCATCGAGCAGCGAGAAGCGATTGGTTCGGGCCGGCCGCATCTCCGCGCGGATGAACAGCGACGAACGCAGGGTCTCGACACGCTCACCGAGGAGGTTCGCCTGCCCGGCACCGTCGTGAAACTGCACGCTGAAAGACGGAATCCCGCGCTCGACGCATTCTTCACTCGAGATCTGGAGCGCGTGGTACCGCTCGGAACGGAGAGCCTCCATCGCCGGGCGGATGCAACGCGCGTCGAGCTCCAGCCAGCCCGCGTTGCTGACGTGGGGGTGCTCCATCATGTAGCGACCGACCGCCCTCGATTCACCCAGTCCGCTCTGGAGCAACAGCCGTGGATTTCCCAGTCCACCGGCCGCGAGGACGAACCTGCCGGCTTCGATGTCGAACGCGCTGCCACCGAGCGAAGGCACGACCGAAACCGCGCGGACGCGTCGGCTGCTGTGCACCAGACGCGTGGCGGTGTGGCGCAACAGCACGTCGATCGTCTCGTGCGCGGCGAAGCTACCGAGGTACTTCTTCCCGAAGCGCGTGCTGCTCTGGAAGAAGGGCTTGTAGACCACTCCTGCGCTGCCACAGAGGGGCTGCGTCGGATCGCGGTAGCTCTCCTCTGGCAGGTCCAGGATCTCTGCGGCGGCGGGGTAGTATCCAGACAGCTCCTCGTAATCGATCGGCCAGCCCCCCGTGAGAAAGCTGCGGCGTTCGAGCACGGTGCAGAAGCCACCCCAGATGTTCGACGTTCCTCCGAACACCCGCTGAGAGTGGCTCGCGAAATGCTCCGCCGAGAGGTCGCCCTCGGCTTCGACGCTGGCGAGGGCCTGGATCGCAGCATCACTCCGGTCACTTCCACTCTCCACGATCAAGACGGTCCGGCCGCCATCCGCGAGCTGAAGAGCGACGCTGATGCCGGCGACGCCACCGCCGATGATCACGAGGTCGTAGCGCCGACCCTCTACGCTTTCCACCAGACTCACGCAGACTCCCCGTCCGCGGAGCGGTAGATTGCGGCGCACGTGGTGATGCCGGCGCCCACGGCGATGAAGAGCACCCTGCGGGCGGCCCGAAAGCGACCGTCCGCCAGCGCCGCCGTCAAGCCCGAGACCGGGCCGGCCGTGTACGCGGCGGCGCTGCCACTTGCGACCCGGTCGGGTCCGATCCCCAGCGCGTCGGCCATGCGCTCGGGAAGATCGGCGGGGAAGCGCGAGACCACCACCAGATCGACGTCGTCGACCGCCAGGCCGTGGGATTCCAACAGGGCCACGCACGTCCCACGAGCCAGCACGGCGCTGCGCTCGGCGAAGGACTCGCTGCGCCGGATGAGAAAACGCAGTGTGGTGCGCTTTCCGCGCACGGGTTCGCTTTCGTCGAGCCAGTCGAGGCGACCCTCCAGCAGCTTCGCGTCGCCGGCGGAGGTGTCGAACCGGAAGTCCCGGAACCCGGACCCCGGGGGCCCTCTGCTCAGCATCACCGCGCCGCCAAGACACTCGAAGTCGCAGCCGGCGGAGATCGTCGGTGTGGGGTCCACATCGCTCGCGACGACCAGCGCGGCTCCGATCCCGCGGGTCCGAAGCAGCGCATCCACGGCGTGGAAGGCCGTCAGCACCCCGCCGGCGCCGTTGGCGAGGTCGAAGGCGAACGGACCGGAGGGGCTCGAAATCTCGCCGTCCGGAGCCGTAGACATCGCCCGCAGGATCAGCGGCGCCATCGCCGGCTCGCAGATGTGACCGTCCCGGTAGACCCCGGTGTTCACCAGCAGCCCGATCTCCTCGAGAGTCGAGGACGTCTCCGAGAGGACGTTCCGCCCGGCACCGGCAGCCAACGCGACCGACGAGGGAGGGGCCTCGCCGCCGTCCGGCGCGCAGAGCGCAGCGCCCTCAATCACCGTGCCCACGCACGCCCCCCAGCTCGCCCACCGTGAAGACGAGCGAGCCGATCACGATCCCGGACGCGAACGCCAGCAACATGATCCGATCTTTCGACCGCAGCGCGCCCTCGCCGATCAGGCGTTCGAGCGCGAGGAAGTGGCTGGTCGAGGCCGTGTTCCCGAGCGTCTCGAGGTTCTCGACGACGACCCGCGCCATGGATCCCAGCTCGGCCTCGAGACTGCGGCGCCCACTGCGGATCGCCCGGATCGAGGTCTGGTGCGGAATCAGGAAGTCGATCTCGTCCATCCGGAGTCGACTTGCCACCAGCGCCGCGCGCACGGTCGGAGCACAGATCGCGATGGCCGCCTGGTGGATCCGCTGGGCGTCGGTGATCATCCTCGCGCCCGGGCGCTTCGAGCTCGGGCGCCCGATGCACAGCCTGCCGTGCTCCGCGAAGGTCGAGAACTCGCACGCGAGAATTTCGCCGGCCTCCGGAGCTGCGCGATCGACGATGACCGCCGCACCCGCGTCTCCAACAGTCAACGAGGCGAGCTGACGGCTTCCGGTGCTCCGGATCACCTGCGCGGCGTTGTCGCTGATGCTGCTGACATACTCGCCGCTCACGACCATCCCACACCGCAGCGTGCCGCTGCGGATGAAGCTGTCGAGCAGGGCGATGCCGGTCAGCATGCCGGCACAGGCATTCGAGACGTCGAAGTGGATCGCGTTCTTCACGCCCAACGACTCCGTGATCGAGAGGCTCAGCGCCGGTTCGAAACGGTAGGAGAGCCCGCCGACGAACTTCGTGATGCTCGAGCAGATGACCATTTCGACGTCTTGGGCCCCGTGGCGCGATCGCGCCAGACAGCGCCGGGCCGCGTCGACCGCGAGGCTGTGAGAGTCCTCGCCCTCACCGCAGACGCGCCGTTCGCGGATGCCGGTCAGTCGTTCGAGATGGATTCTCGGCGCGTGCCGACAGGAGTCGACGACCTCCCGTGAGGTCGCGCGGCGTTCCGGGAGGGCCACACCGATGCTCTCGATGCGCGCGCCGACGGACGCCGGCCCCCCCTGTTCCCGCGGGCGAATCGACCGATCGGGCCCGGGCCCCAGGGACCCCTCGGATCGCGGGCCACGGCGCATGCAAACCACCTCCCGAGCGCTCTCGGTTCACCTCCGGAGCGGAGCTCGGAGAGGTCGGATCCCGTCGCCGGCCCCGGGCATTGTCCCACGCGGCCCCGAGGGTGTAAACCCTAGGCGACTCGGAACGACGGGAGTCTCATGTGGGATGACACCGCGCGTTCGATCGCGCACCAAGTCTACGCGCCAGATCCCGAGCTGTATCCGTTCGCGAGCCACCATTTCGAACGCAGCGGGCTGCGGATGCACTACATCGACGAGGGTCGCGGTGACCCAGTCGTGCTGGTACACGGAAATCCGACCTGGTCGCTCTACTACCGCGAGCTGGCGCGCTCGCTGCGGTCGCGCTTCCGCGTGATCGCGCCCGACCACATCGGCTGCGGCCTGTCCGACAAGCCCGGAGACGATCGCTACGTCTACCGCCTTCGCGCCCGCATCGACGACCTCGAGGCCCTGCTCGAAGATCTCGGCGTGACATCGCGGGTCACCCTGGTCGTCCACGACTGGGGTGGCGCGATCGGCATCGGTTGGGCCGCGCGCCACCCGGAGCGGCTGCGTCGATTGGTGATCCTCAACACCGCCGCTTTTCCGCTGCCGGCGGGAAAGCCGCTGCCGTGGCAGCTCCGGGTCGCACGCGACCTGCGCGCCGTGGGCTGGCTCGTGCGCGGTGCGAACGCCTTCGCCCGGGTCGCGACCCACGTCGCGTGCAAATCGATGTCTCCGCAGGTCCGGCGGGCCTACCTCGGGCCCTACGACAGCTGGGCGAACCGCATCGCCATCCTGCGCTTCGTCCAGGATATCCCGCTGGGCCCGGGCGATGATTCCTGGCCGGATCTGCTCGCGGTCCACGCGGGACTCGCGAAGCTCCGCGACGTACCGGCCCTGATCTGTTGGGGTCAGCGGGACTTCATCTTCGACGCGACGTTTCTCGAGCAGTGGAAACGCGAGCTGCCGACAGCGGAGATCCTCGAGCTCCCGGACGCGGGTCACTTCGTTCTCGAAGACGCGTCCCCGGCGATCGTCGCGCGCGTCGAGGAGTTCCTCGACACGCACGCGATCGGCGGCGCGTGAGGGAGGGCCCATGAACATCGCTTCGCAGCTGCGCGGAAGGGCCCTGGCCCGGCCCGACGCGGCCGCCGTCGTCTACCCGATCCGGGGCCCGGGCGGCCGCCGTCTCCGCGACGGCCAGCTGACCTTCCGGGCCCTCGACCGGAACAGCGACCACGTCGCCGCGGCCCTCGAAGGCGCCGGCATCGGCCGCGGCACGCGGACGGTGATGATGGTTCCGCCCGGCCGGGAGTTCGTCACCATCGCGTTCGCGCTGCAAAAGCTCGGAGCGGTGCTGGTCTTGATCGACCCCGGCATCGGGCCGCGACGCCTGGCCCGCTGCCTGGCCGAGGCGGAGCCGGTGGCATTCATCGGCGTTCCGCGGGCCCATCTCGCGCGCGCCCTGCTCGGGTGGGCGCGGCGTTCCCTCCGCATCCGGATTCGTGTGGGAGGCGCGGTCGGGATGCCGGGAACGCCGCTGTCGCAGCTCCTCCGTGACACCCCGGAGCCGGCGAACGCCAGGCCGATCGCCGCGACTGCGCCGGAGGAGATGGCGGGCATCTTCTTCACCAGCGGAAGCACGGGTGCCCCCAAAGGCGTCGTGTACAGCCACGGCACCTTCGATGCCCAGCTCGGTTTCCTGCGGTCCCAGCTCGGGCTCGCTCCGGAGGAACTCGACCTCGCGACATTTCCTCCCTTCGCGCTCTTCGATCCGGCCCTGGGGATCACCGCCGTGATCCCCGCCATGGACGCGAGC
>JBHHVG010000044.1:0-12607 GCA_046754165.1 Myxococcota bacterium | reverse complement strand
GCCTCGCGGTCGCCGACGGAGTCGGCGATGGATTCCCACAAGGTCGCGAAGTGCAGTTCCACGTCGGGTCTCCTTCTTTCGATTGGGCGGCGCCCGCGGCTAGCTCAGCGAGGCGAAGCCCTGAATCTCCGCCGTTCGGTTTCGCAGAAACTCCGGGCCGCCCAGCAGGTGGCGGCCCGAGCCGATGCGCTTGAACCAGAAGTGCAGGTTCTGCTCGTCGGTCCAGCCGATGCCGCCGTGTACCTGGGTCGAGGTGCTGGCGATCTCGCGGCCGATCTCCGAGACGTGGGCCAGCACGTGACAGGACATCAGCGGCGCCTCGTTCGGAAGCGCGTCGAAGCTGTGGGCGGCGTACCAGAGCAGCGAACGCGCGGGCTCGAGCTCCGCGATCATCTCCGCGCACATGTGCTTCACGGCCTGGAAGGAGCCGATCAGTCTGTCGAACTGCTTGCGTTCACCGGCGTAGGCGACGGACTGCTCGATCATCGACTCGCAGGCGCCCAGGCAGTCCGCGGCCAGGGCGATGCGCCCAGCGTCCAGCATGCGCGACACGGCGGCGCCCGCGTCCTCGAAGACCGCCTCCGGCCTCACGCCGTCCAGCAGCAGCTCGGCGGTACAGCGCGTCGCGTCGACCGTGACGAGGCGGTTGGTCTCGAGCCCGGCGGCGTCTCCGCGGACGACGGCGAGCCGGTCCGCGCCAATGGCGAGCAGCACGAAGTCGGCGCCGACGGCGTCGAGGGCCATCATGGCCTTGCCGCGAAGCGCGCCGCCCGAGAGGGTGATTCCGGCATCCTCGCGGATCGAGAAGGTCTCGGTCACCGCGACGCCGAAGACCACGTCGCCGCCGGCGATACCGTCGAGCCACCCGGCCGCATCCGTCCCCCCGACCGCGCCGAGGGCTATCGGGGCCATCACCGCGGACGAGAGAAACGGCGTCGGCGTCACCGAGTAGCCGAGCGACTGGGAGACGAGCGCGGCGTCCAGCAGGTGGAGACCGCTTCCTCCGTGCTCCTCGGGAATCAAGATGCCCGTCGCGCCGAGCAGGGCGAGATCCTTCCAGATGGCGCGGTCGTTGGGGCAGGGCTCGTCGCGCAGCTCGCGGACGCGCGTGATCGAGACGCGGTCGGCGAGGAAGCGGCGAATCGTCTCTTCCAGCAGTCGTTGGTCGTCGGAGAGTCCGAAATCCATCGTGGAATCCTATGCTACGTCGCGGCGGGCTTGGGTTCGCGGGGCATGCCGAGCCCGCGCTCGGAGATGATGTTCTTCTGGATCTGCGCGGTACCGCCGCCGATGATGAGGCCGAGGGAAAACATCGAGTACGCCTGCCAGTAGCCGTGCTCCCGCTCATACTTGGTGTGTTCGTAGAGCACGCCGAGCTCGCCCATCACGTCGATCGCGAGCGCCGCCATGTCGAAGTTGAGCTGGCAGTTCTGGAGCTTCGCGACGAGGCCCGCCACGCCGGGCGATTCGCCCTTGAGGCTGCATGTCAGCATGCGCATGCCGTGGTGCTTCATCGAGAGGGCGAGGGCCTGGAGCTGCATCAGGCGGTCGCGGTACACCGGGCTCGCGATCGCCGGTACGCCGTTGACGGTCTCCTTCTGCATGAGTTTCACCAACCGCAAGAAGGTTCCTTCCGGGTTCGCGTTCAGGCTGTTGCGCTCGTGTTTCAGCGTCGTGTTGGCGATCTTCCAGCCCTCGCCGCGCTGGCCCACCACGTTGGCCTTCGGGACGCGCACATCGCTGAAGAAGACCTGGTTGAAGGAGTTTTCGCCGATGCCGCCGGTCATGGTGCGCAGGGGCTGGACCTCGATGCCGGGCGTGTCCATGGGCAGCAGGATGTAGCTGATGCCGGCGTGCTTGGGCGCGCCGGGCTCGGTGCGGACGAGGATGAACATCATGTCGCTCTTGTCCGCGGTGCTCGTCCAGATCTTCTGGCCGCTGATCAGGAAGTCGTCGCCGTCCTCGCGCGCCGCGGTCTGGAGACTGGCGAGATCGCTGCCCGAACCCGGCTCGGAGTAGCCCTGGCACCAGATGACCTCGCCGCGCATGGTCGGTCCGACCCAGCGCCGCTTCTGCTCCTCGGTTCCGTGCTGGAGCAGGGTCGGGACGAGCATCGACGGACCCTGGGCCATCATCCCCCGGGTCACGCCTGCGCGGTTGAACTCCTCGTCCATGATGACCGTCTCGAGCAGGTCGGGCTTCGCGCCGTAGCCTCCGTACTCTGCGGGGATCGTTCGCGCCCAGAAGCCGTGCTCGATCTGGAGACTCAGCCAGGCGATCAGCTCCTTCCGCGGCATATCGAAGAAACCCGCTGTGGGCTTCTTCTGCTTGTGGTCGTCGAGAAACGCGCGCACCTCCCGGCGAAAATCGTCGTATCGCTCTCCGAACTCGAGATCCACGCTCCCTCTCCCCCTATCTTCCGGCGCGCTCGCCTGGCTTCGGCGGATCCACGGGACCGCCGGCGAAACATTGTGCGATCGACATCCAGCGGTTTGCAACGTCGCCCGTCACTTCGAGCTTCGTATCGGCGATGTTGCGCCCCTGGGTCACCACGTGACAGAAGTCCACGGCGTCACCGCGGATCCGCTCGCTCTCGCCCGGGTCGCCCCACTCCCAGATGGCACCGGAGGGAGCCACCAGGCGAACGTAGGGGGGAGGCCCGGGAACCTCGAGGCCGCGGTTCACGAAGGTCCAACGGAAGGTCTTCATGCCGATCGTCGCGATGTTCTTGACGCGGTCGTCGACCGCGCGCTGGACCTTCATCAGATCATAGATCTCCTGTCCGTGCGCCCAGGTCTCCATGTAGCGGGCTGTGGTGAACATTCGCACACCCATATCCGGGCCGAACCAGGGTAGCCGCCGCTTCGGGTCGGACGCGCCCAGCTGATTGGCCATGTCGTGACACGTCTCTTGCCAGCGCGCCATCAGCTCGGCGGAGCTCAGATCGCCGAACTCCTTGCGGGCGATCTCGGAGTTGGTGAGCCCCTTCCCGAGGTGCCCGATGAGCTCGTCGCGTTTCGGAACGAACGCCTCTTCGCCCTTCAAGGCCAGCAGCGAGACGTTGTCGTAGTAGTGGAGATGCGCGACCACGTCCCAGGGCGTCCAGCCCATGAAGCCGGTCGGGCGTCCCCAATCGTCTTCACCCAGGGCCTGAAGGAAGGCGTGGAGCTCCTCGGCCTCGGCGATCAGATCCAGGCTCTCTTGCAGCATGGCGGGGGGCCTCCTCGAGCCGCGCGCGCTACTCCGCGCGAAGCTCCTCGAAATACGCCTGCCGCTCTTCGTCGGTGGCGTGAGGGAAGGTGCACAGAACGCGATCGATGAGCCCGCCGAAACGCTGCTTCAGCGCTGTCGCCACGCGCGACGGCTCGGCGACGATCGCGAACTCTTCGAGGATCTCGTCGCTGACGAGCTCCCCCATGGCCGCCCACTCGCCCTGCTTCGAGAGCCGGTTGAGCTCGGTCTGGAGCTCGCCCCAGCCGTGGAGCTCGAGGACACCGCGGTAGGCCGGCGTCGAGCCGTAGAAGGCGAGCTGGCGGGTGACGCCGGTCCGCGCCTGCTCCCACTCGCGCTCGTGCTTGCCGGTCACCACGAAGGCCGGGTAGCAGAGCTGGAAATTGCTCCGCTTCCGCCCGGTAGTCTCGAGCCCACGCAGGACCGCGGGCATCGTCACCTCGCGCAGGTAGCTCGCCGTGGTGAAGCCGTGGACCAGCATGCCGTCGGCGACCTCGCCGGCGACCTCGGTCATCATCGGTCCGACCGCTGCCAGCACGACCTTGGGCCGGCCGTAGGGGTTGTTGGTCGGCGTGAACATCGGGGTCATCAGCGTGTGCGAGTAGAACTCGCCGCGGAACTCGAGGGGCTTGGCCTCGTACCAGCAATCCCAGATGGCGCGCATGGCCTGGATGAACTCGCGCATTCGCGCCGCCGGCTTCGACCAGGGCATGCTGAAGCGCTTCACGATGTGCGGCGCGATCTGGGAGCCGATGCCCAGGATGAAGCGCCCTTTCGACTGCGCCTGCAGGTCGTTGCCGATGTTCGCCAGGGTCATCGGGTTGCGCGCGAAGGCGACTGCGATGGACGTCATCAGTTGGACGCGCTCGCTGTGCTCCGCCGCCAATACCAGCGGAAAGAACGGGTCGCCGGCCAGCTCGGCGGTCACGAGCCCGTCGAAGCCCTGGGACTCGAGGTCCTTCGCCTTCTGCGGCACTTCCGAAAGCGAGCCCGTCAGCAGCCCTGCGTCGATCTTCATGCCCGTCTCCATTCGCGCCGCTGCGCCGCGGTCATTCTTCGTTCTTCGCGACCCAGGCAGCCGGGCGCCTCTTCAAGAAGGCCGCCATCCCCTCGGAGGCCTCCTCGCGCCGAAACAGCTCTGCCGACAGGCGTGTCGCCCACTGGAACGCCTCCTTCCGACCCATGGCCGGGATCTCGTAGACGAGGCGCTTTGCGACGCCGAGGGCGTTGGGTCCGCCCTTGCGGAGGTCGGCCAGCGCTTCCTCGACGGCGGTGTCGAGCCGGGCGGCGGGGACGGCGCGGTTGATGAGACCCAGCTCGGCGGCGCGCGTCGCGGAGAAGCGGTGCCCGCGCAGGAAGGCCTCCATGGCCTCGCCCGGACGCATCTTGGGCAGGCATACCACGGAGATGATCGCGGGCGCGACGCCGAGGCGAACCTCCGTGAAGCCGAACTTCACGTCCTCGGCAGCGATGCTGATGTCGAGCGCTGCCGCCAGGCCGTTGCCGCCTCCGACCACGTGCCCGGCGATGCGACCGACGACCGGGGTCGGCGAAGACTGGATGGCGCCGAGCAGCTCCTCGAAGCCGACGGAGCCCTTCGTTCCCGGTGCCTTGCCGCTCTGCTCCTTCAGGTTGGCTCCGGCGCAGAAGGTGTTGCCCTCGTTCGTGACGACCAGGGCGCGGACGCCCGGGTCGGCATTCGCCGCCGCGAGGGCGTCGTAGAGCCCCTGCACCAGGGCAGCGCCCAAGGCGTTGCGGTTGTCCACGTCGGCGAGTGTCGCGGTCATGACGCCGCGTCCGGTCGTTACCTTCACCGGGTCCATGGCAGCTCCCATCTCGATGGTCGTCGCGCGCCGGCGCGGCAGGTGCACATCGACGCTGATTCCTACCGGCCCTCGAACGAGGGTGCGCGCTTCTCGAGGAAGGCGCTCACGCCCTCCCTCGTGTCCCTGCTCGTGAGGTTCACGGACTGGGAGGCCGCTTCGACGGCCAGCGCCTCGGACATGCTGAGCGAGAGGGAGTTCGAGAGCATCCGCTTGGTCATCTGAAGGGCCAGGGGCGGCCCCTGCGCCAGGCGCTGGGCCCATTCGTCGACGAAGCCGTCGAGCGCAGCGTCGGAGACCACGCGGTTCACGATGCCGATCCGCTCCGCATCCTTGGCCGAGAGGATCTCGCCGAACAGCGCCAGCTCCTTGGCCTTGTGCAGGCCCACCAGCCGGGGCAGCAGCCAGGTGCCGCCGAAGTCCACGGAGAGGGAGCGCCGGACGAAGATCTGGGAGAATCGCGCGCTCTCCCCGGCCACCACCAGATCGCACCCGACCGCCAGGTTCATGCCGGCTCCCACCGCGTCACCGCCCACCTTGGCGATGGTCGGAACGGTGACGTCGTGGAGGGCCAACGCCGCGGCGTTGACGGTGCTCATGGAGTGGAGCGGGTGGCTGCCGCCGGTCGGGTCGGCGCTCAGGTCCGCGCCGGAGCAGAAGGCGCCCGCGGCGCCGGTGATGACGAGCACGCGGTCGCTCGCGGTTTCCGTCACCTCCTGGAAGATGGCGCGAAGGCCCTCCCACATCGCCGGGGTGATGGCGTTCTTCGTGCGCGGTCGGTTGATGGTGAGCGTCGCGACGCCGTCGCCGTCGCGTTCGAGCAGCAGGTCTTCCATGGGCCCCAGCCTACCGGTAATCTTTGTTGATCCATGTTACCATTTGTGTTATCCAGCTGTCAACGCCAATCGCCGGCGCAGCGCGCTTCTTCCGACCCGGATTCGAGCGCACGGTACCGCGGCGGAGTGGCAGACGAGAAGCGACGAGCAGCAGATCACGAGACGAGAAGCCGATCGCAACAGCCGATGACAAGGAACGGGAGCTCCATGCAGCCTCTCCTCGCCCCTCCCCTCTGGTCCACCCTCGATCCCCGCAGCGAGGAATACGCCGAGAACCGGGCCGCCATGCTCGAGAAGCTGGAGGAGATCGACCGGCTGCTCGACGAGGCCGAGGCAGGTGGCGGCCCGGCCCACCACGAGCGCCTGGCCAAGCGCGGCAAGCTGCCGGTGCGCGAGCGCATCGCCCTGGCTCTCGATCCGGACAGTCCATTCCTCGAGATCAGCTCGCTGGCCGGATACAACTCGGACTACGCGATCGGCGGCGGGGCGGTGCTCGGGATCGGGGTGATCGCCGGGGTCGAGTGCGTGATCTTCGCCAACGACCCCACCGTGCTGGGAGGCGCGCTCACTCCGTACGTCGGCAAGAAGTGGATGCGCGCCCTCGAGATCGCCCGAGACAACGGCATCCCGTACGTGAGCTTCGTGGAATCCGCTGGCGCCGACCTCCGCATGGGGCCGGACGACGGCTCGAAGAAGAAGCGTCGGCCTGCGAAGATTCTCCACTTCGCCGAGACCGGGCGCTTCTTCTACGAGATGATCGAGCTCTCGAAGCTCGAGATCCCCAGCGTCTGCGTGGTGTTCGGCTCGTCCACCGCCGGCGGCGCGTACCAGCCGGGGATGTCGGACTACAACATCGTCATCAAGGAGCAGTCCAAGATCTTCCTCGCCGGCCCGCCCCTGGTGAAGATGGCCACCGGAGAAGACTCCGACGACGAGAGCCTCGGCGGCGCCAAGATGCACGCCGAGATCTCCGGTCTCGGCGAGTACCTCGCCGAGGACGAGCGTGATGCGCTGCGCCTGTGCCGCGAGGTGGTGTCCCATCTCAACTGGCGCAAGGCCGGGCCCGGGCCGAGCGTGCGCGCCGACGAGCCCGTGCTCGACCCAGAGGAGCTGCTCGGCCTGATGAGCCCGGACCTGCGGCGCCCCGTCGACGTGCGCGATCTGATCGGACGCATCGTCGACGGCTCGCGCTTCGAGGAGTTCAAGCCGCGTTACGGCGCGACCCTGGTGTGCGGCTGGGCGTCGATTCAGGGCTATCCGGTCGGCATCCTCGGAAACAACGGCGTTCTCGACCCGCAGTCCGCCGAGAAGGCTGCACATTTCGTCCAGCTCAACAACCAGATCGAGGTTCCGCTCCTCTTCCTCCAGAACCTCACAGGCTTCGTCGTAGGCCGAGAGTTCGAGGAGGCCGGCATCATCAAGAAGGGGTCACAGATGATCAACGCGGTCACGAACTCGACGGTGCCGCACCTCACCGTGATCTTCGGAAACTCGTACGGAGCCGGTACCTACGCCATGTCCGGCCGCGCGTTCAACAACCGCTTCACGTTCATCTGGCCAAGTGCCAAGATCGCCGTGATGGGCGGCAGGCAGATCGCCGGAGTGATGTCGATCGTGCGCCGCGGGCAGGCGGCGCGGAAGGGCCTTCCCTTCGACGAGGAGGCCGACGCCAAGATCGTCGCTGCCGTCGAGGCGATCCAGGAGAAGGGCTCCGTCGCACTCGAGGCTTCCGGCGCCATCAGCGACGACGGCATCATCGACCCGCGCGACACCCGCACGGTGCTCGGCATCTGCCTGTCCGTCGTCCGCACCCGTCCCATCGAGGGCGCCGGCGGCTACGGAGTGTTCCGGCTGTGAGCTTCTCGACGCTTCTGGTTGCAAACCGGGGCGAGATCGCCCGCCGCGTGATCCGGGGAGCCCACGCCATGGGCATTCGCTGCGTCGCCGTCTACGTCGACGCGGACTCCGACGCGCCCTTCGTCGCAGATGCCGACGAGGCGGTGCGGCTGCCGGGCTCCTACCTCGACGGCAAGGCCATCCTCGAGGCTGCGCATGCCACCGCTGCCGGCGCGATCCATCCGGGCTACGGCTTCCTCTCGGAGAACGCGGCTTTCGCGGCAGACGTAACGGCCGCCGGGCTCGTCTGGGTCGGCCCGCCGCCCGAGGCCATCGAGCGCATGGGCGACAAGCTGGCGGCCAAGGAGCTGGCCGAAGCGGCGAAGGTTCCGACGTTGCCGGGCTGCACGGATCCCGCCGACGCCTCGTCTCTGGGCTTTCCGCTGCTGGTGAAAGCGGTCGCGGGCGGCGGGGGCAAGGGCATGCGGATCGTCACCTCCGCGGACGCCCTGGACGAAGCCGTCGCCGCGGCCAGGCGCGAAGCCGCCAGCGGCTTCGCCGACGACCGGATCTTCCTCGAGCGCTACGTCGCCCGCGCGCGTCACATCGAGATCCAGATCCTCGGCGACACCCAGGGTGCGTTGCTCCACCTGGGTGAGCGCGAGTGTTCGATCCAGCGACGTCACCAGAAGATTCTCGAGGAGTCCCCGTCGCCGCGGGTCGACCCGGGGTTGCGGGAGAAGATGGGCCTGGCCGCGCTGCGCCTGGCCCGCGCTCTCGGCTACCAGTCTGCCGGCACCGTCGAATTCCTGGTGGACGACGATACCGGCGAGTTCTTCTTCCTGGAGGTGAACACCCGACTCCAGGTCGAGCACCCCGTCACCGAGGCGGTCACCGGGATCGATCTGGTGCGCGAGCAGCTGCGCATCGCTGCCGGGGAGCCGCTCGGATTCGGTCAGGCCGACGTCCGCTTCCACGGCACAGCCATCGAGGCCCGGCTCTACGCGGAGGACCCCTCGAACGACTTCCTGCCGGCGAATGGAACGCTCGTCGCATTCGAGCCCGCTGCCTCGCCGGAGGTGCGCTGGGATTCCGGCGTGGTGGCCGGTTCGGTGATCGGCACGTCCTTCGACCCGATGCTCGCCAAGGTGATCGCCCACGCGCCGACGCGCAGCGAAGCGGCGGGCCGGCTCGCCCTTGCCCTCGAGCGCACGCACCTCGGCGGCGTCGTCACCAACCGCGACTTCCTGGTGGCGACGCTGCGTACCCCTCAGTTCCTCGCCGGCGACACCACGACGGACTTCATCGATCGCGTCGGTCCGGCGCGCTCGCTCGATCTCGCCGGCGACGAGCTCGTGCGCATCGCCCGTGTCGCGGCACTCTGGATCCAGGGCGCGAACCGTGCGGAGGCGGTGGTCCTCACCGCGACGCCCAGCGGCTGGCGAAACGCGCGCATGCCGGATCAGAAGGTCGTGTTCGAGCACGGCGGCGAGGAGATCGCCGTCACGTACCGTTCCCAACGCGATGGCCGCTTTCGCTTCGGCGACGGCTCCCACGCGCGCATACACGATTGGCAGCCCGGTGGTATCGACGTCGAGATCGACGGCCGCCGAAGCCAAGCGCGGATTACCCGGGCTGACGACCGGATCGTCGTGCAGGGGCTCCGGGGCGATGTGGGGCTCGCGATCCAGCCGCGCTTCGTGGTGCCCGGAAGCGAGGTGGCGTCTGGCGGTTTCGTCGCGCGCATGCCCGGCAAGGTGATCGACCTGCGGGTGAAGGTGGGGGACCGCGTGCGCGCCGGCGAGACCCTGCTCGTGCTCGAGGCGATGAAGATGGAGCACCCCATGAGGGCGACCGAAGACGGCGTGGTCGCCGAGGTGCGTGTCGCCCTGGGCGAGCAGGTTGAGAGCGGAACGGTCCTGCTCGTGGTCGAGGGCGACCGCGACGACGCAGGTGCAACGAAGGGAGACTCCTGATGGCCGACCCGATTCGTATCGCGAACTGCTCCGGCTTCTTCGGGGATCGACTGTCGGCGGCGAAGGAGATGGTCGAAGGCGGTCCCATCGACGTCCTCACCGGAGACTGGCTGGCCGAGCTGACCATGCTGATCCTGGCGCGCACCCGAGTGAAGCGCCCGAATGGCGGCTACGCCCGGACCTTCGTCACCCAGATGGAGCAGGTGATGGGCAGCTGTCTCGACAAGGGCATCAAGGTCGTGTCGAACGCCGGCGGCCTGGATCCCGACAGTTGCGCCGAGGCGGTGGCCGACGTCGCCCTGAAGCTCGGCCTGCACCCGAAGATCGCCTACGTCCGCGGCGACGACCTCGTTCCCCGCATCACCGACCTGATCGCGTCCGACAAGCTGACGCATTTCGAGACCGGAGAGCCCATCAAGGACGCATCGGCCTTCCTCACCGCCAACGCCTACCTCGGCTGTTGGGGCATCGTCGACGCGCTGAACCAGGGCGCGGACATCGTCATCACCGGCCGCGTCACCGACGCCGCGGTGGTCTGCGGCCCGGCCGCCTGGCGCCACGGCTGGTCCCGTACGGATTGGGACGCCCTCGCGGGCGGAGTCGTCGCCGGCCACGTGATCGAGTGCAGCACCCAGGCGACGGGCGGCAACTACTCGTTCTTCAAAGAGGTGCCGGGCATGACCCGCGTCGGCTTCCCCTGGGCGGAGGTGGCCGAGGATGGCTCGTCGGTGATCGGCAAGCACGACGGCAGCGGCGGCGAGGTCTCCATCGGCACCATCACCTCCCAGCTCCTGTACGAGATCGCCGGCCCCGCGTACTACGGCCCGGACGTGACGACACGCTTCGACACGATCGAGCTCGAACAGGTGCGGAAGGATCGGGTTCGCATTCACGGCATCCAGGGCGAGCCCCCGCCGGCGACCCTCAAGGTGTGCCTCAACCGCGCCGGCGGCTTCCGCAACGACATGAACGTCTGCCTCACCGGCCTCGACATCGAGGAGAAGGCGAAGCTGGTGGAGGAGTCTTTCTGGGAGGCGTGCCCCTACTCCCCCGGTGACTTCGCCCAGGTGACGACACGTCTGATGCGCAGCGACAAGCCCGACCCGGAGACGAACGAGCAAGCCGTCGCCATCCTGAAGATCAGCGCCAAGGACCCCGACCCGGAGAAGGTCGGCCGCGCGTTCTCGAACGCGGTCATCGAGCTGGCCCTGGCAAGCATTCCGGGTTTCTTCGGGGTCGGCGGCGGACCGGGTGGCGGCCGCCCCTTCGGCGTCTACGAGCCCGCCTGCATTCCGGCTGAGGCGGTTCCGCAGGAGGTCGTGATCCTCGGTGGTGTCACTCGGGAGGTGTCCTCGGTGATCCCGCCCGGCGACGTCACGGTCGAGGCCGCGCCGGGCCCGACGGCCCAGGCGCCGGGCGGCCCGACGGCCCGCGCGCCGCTGGGAACCCTCTTCGGCGCGCGCTCCGGCGACAAGGGCGGAAACGCCAACCTCGGTGTCTTCGCGCGCAGCGACGAGGCGTGGGCCTGGCTCGACGATTTCCTGACCACAGAGCGACTTCGCGAGCTGTTGGCGGAGGTGCGCGATCTCGAGATCGACCGCCACCGCCTGCCGGCGCTGCGTTCGTTGAACTTCCTGATCCACGGCCTGCTCGAGGAAGGCGTCGCCGCGTCGACGCGCCAGGATCCCCAGGCCAAGAGCCTGGGTGAATGGCTGCGGGCGCGGGTGGTGGATCTGCCCGAGGCGTTGCTGCCATGAGCGCGCGAACGGTCCGTTCCGGCGAGCGACTGCGCTTCCCCGGCGTTCGGGCCCCGAAGCCGCTGCTTCCGCCCGAAGCGGAGCGTCGGTTGACCGCCCGCCAGCGCGAGATCCTCGACGAGCTCGAGAAGCTCGTCACCGGGGACGACCTCTCCGAGTACACCATGGCGGAGATCGCAGCCCAGGTGAACTGTTCACTGCGGACTCTCTACGGCATTTCACCCAGCAAGGAGGAGCTGGTGCTGACGGTGGTCGACCGCCGCCTGCACCGCATCGGGCGCAGCGCCATCGGCTCCCTCGACGCGTCGCTGCCCCCGCTCGAAGCCCTGAGCGTGTACCTGCGCGCGGCCAACGAGGCCGTGCAGCCGGACTCCGTCTCGTTCGCCCGCGACCTCGCCGATCTTCCCGGGGTCCAGCGCGTGTTCGACGCGCACGAGGCCTACCTGATCGCCGTGGCCCAGAACCTCCTCGACCGCGCCGTCGCCGACGGCCAGATTCCGCCCGTCGACACCGCCTCGGTCGCCCACGTGCTGGGCGGTCTCGGCCGCGAGTTCGCGCGGCCGGAGGTCGCCGAGGTGGCGGCCGCGTCGCCGAAGGCGACAGCCGACGCCATCACGGCGATCATCCTGCGGGGGTTGGCCGCATCGCGGTGAGTCGCTGCCCGCGATCGTCCGGATCTGCGAGACGGATCGCGCAGCCCGGGTCCGCAGGTCGTCCACCCCTCATCCTCCTCGCGGGTCCACGCCCTCTGCCGCGGCCCATTTCAGCGTGTGCGTGCGAGGCGCGCTCATGCGCTCGACCTCTCCGCGCATGGGCCGTTGGGCGAAAGCCCCCGGACTTCGACTGGAATCCCGTTGAAGTCGCTGCAACCCGAGAGGCGGTCGATCAGGGTTTCGTCCGAGATGTCGTTGACGCTCGCACCGGGCCGCTTGCTCGCCACGCTCTGCCCCGTGCCCTCCCGGTGGTGTCCCCAGCCGTGTGGCAGGCTCACGACTCCCGGCATCATCTCCCGGCTGACGACGGCGGGAACCTCGATCACGCCGATTCGCGAACGGATCTCTACGCGTTGCTCGCTCTCGATCTGGCGCGCCACCGCGTCGTCGGGGTGGATCAACAGCGTGCAACGCGGCTTGCCGGTCTGAAGGCGT
>JBHHVG010000043.1:0-12618 GCA_046754165.1 Myxococcota bacterium | reverse complement strand
ATTCGTCATTCGATTCTAGAACGCTAGGATGACCGGGCGACCCGGCCAGCGGAAGGACCCGCACGACGGCCGCCGCACGACAGGAGGAAGCATGCCCGCGTTCCCGCGAGAAGAGCTCGAAGAGATGATGAAGCGCTGGGTGGCCGCCAACGACCAGGCCGGCGAGACAGGCGACTGGAGCCGGATGCCGGACTTCTACACCGAGGACGCGCTGTACAGCTGGAACAACGGCGCGCGCTCGGAGTTCGTGGCGCGCGGGCGCGAGCAGATCCGCGACTGGGCCTTCGGAACCGAGATGTCGGGGCTCGAGCACTGGACGTATCCGTACGTGAAGGTGTTGATCGACGATCAGCAGGGCGAGATCCTCGGCTTCTGGCGACAGATCGCACCGGTGGCGCGGCCCGACGGAGACGACTACGAGATCGCAGGCACCGGCGGCTCGTGGTTTCGCTACGCGGGCGACTACCAGTGGTGCTGGCAGCGCGACTTCTTCGACCATGCCAACGCCGGCGCCGTCTTCATGGAGATGGCCAAGAACGGCCACCTGAGCGAAGTGATGCAGGAGCGCATGAAGAAGGGCTCGAAGATGCCCGGCTGGGTGCGCGCCGGTGACTTCAATTGGTACGAAACGCTCGCGTAGTGGGCCACCGCGCCGCGCCGGAGAGATCCATGCCGCGTTCCCCCACGAAGGAGAACGTCCGAAAGGCCCGCAGCGATCTCTACCGTCAGATCATCCTGGAGGCGGCCGAGGGCTGCTTCGCGCGCAAGGGCGTCGACGACACCAAGATGGAGGAGGTGGCCGCCGAGTCCGGCCTCTCACTCGGCACGCTGTACGCGGTCTTCTCCGGCAAGGCCCAGCTCGTGCACGCCATCCACGCTCGGCTGCGCGAAGTGCTGGCGCGTGCGATCTCCGTGGCGCGCGGGAGCCGCGATCCGCTCGAGATGCTGCTCCTCGGGGTGCGGACCTACTTGGAGTTCTTCGTGCTGCACCCGAGCTACCTCGAGATGCACCTGCGCGAGGGATACGCCTGGGGTCTGGGACACACGGCCGCCCCCAGCGGTGGCCGCGCCGACGCCTGGGGCGACGGAATCGAGATGGCCGGGGCGCTGTTCCAGCGGGGCATCGAGCGGGGGATCTTCCTGCCGGGCGACCCGCGCCTGATGGCGCGCATGATGATCGCCATGCAGCAGGTCCAGCTGGCGACCTGGCTCGAGAGCGGCGAGACGCGCGACCCGGGCGCCCTGCTGGCGGACATCGAGACGCAGCTGCGCCGGTCCTTCTGCGCCCGTCCCGCTGCTTGAACGGGCTGCTCCTGCTTTACAAATCTTTGCAATCGGGACACATCCCGGAAATTCCCGTCTGCCACCTTTGGGCTCGAAGGGCGCAGTCACTGCGCCACAGCCAAGGAGAGAGACATGGGCCTGCCCCACGATCCGATCACCGACCCGAACCGACCGCGCGAGACGAATCTGCGCGTCCGACGCTACTCGCTCGCCCTTGCCGCCCTGCTCATCGCCGCCGCGCTGGCCGTCGCCGCGGCGGCCGGCGCCCGGGGCATGTGGCGAGGCCACCACGCCGACCCCGAAGTGGTGCGCGACCACGCAGCATTCATGGTTGGACGCATGCTGTCGCGGGTGGACGCCACGCCGGAGCAGGTGGAGCAGGTGCGGTCCATCGTGGACGGCGCCATCGGCGACCTCTTCGAGCTGCGCGGAGCTGGAGACGAAATGCGCCGCGATTTCGCCGCCGCGCTCACGGCCGAGGAGATCGACCGGTCCGCGCTCGAGACGCTGCGCCAGCAGAAGCTCGAGACCGTCGATGCCGCGTCGAAGCGGATCGTCACCGCCCTGGTGGACATCAGCGAAGTGCTGACGCCGGCCCAGCGAGAGGCCGTGGCCCTGCACCTGGCGGAGCACCGCACACACGAGCATCGCGGCTGGCGGCGCTGAGAAGCCAGCAGGGGCTGGTAGCATCGCGTCGATGTCCGGACGCATTCTCATGATCGAGGACGACGACCGGCTCGCCGCGATGCTCATTCGGTTCCTGCGCGAGAACGGATTCGAAGCAGAGAGTCGGGGCGACGGCGCCGGCGGGCTCGAAGCCCTGCGCCACTCGTCCTTCCAGGCGGTCATCCTCGACGTCATGCTCCCAGATCTCGACGGCTTCGAGGTGTGCCGGCGCGTCCGCGCGGAGTCCGACGTACCGATCGTCATGCTGACGGCGCGGGGTGACGAGCTGGACCGCATCATCGGGCTCGAGCTCGGCGCGGACGACTACCTGCCCAAGCCCTTCAATCCACGCGAGCTGCTGGCGCGCCTGCGCGCGGTGCTGCGGCGCGGTGAGACGCGCTCCAGCGAGCGTTTGCCGTGTCTCCGCTTCGGCAACCTCGAAGTCGATCGCGAGGCGCGCACGGTGACGCGGCAGGGCAAGCGCTGCACGCTCACGTCCCACCAGTTCGACCTGCTGCGCATCCTGGTCGAGAGCGCCGGGCGACCGGTCTCGCGGGAGACGCTGGTCGAGCGGCTCCAGGGTCACGTCCTCGGGCCCTACGACCGAAGCATCGACGTGCACGTCTCCCGCATCCGTGCCGCCATCGAGGACGACCCGAAGCGGCCGGAGCGGATCGTGACCGTACGGGGCGTCGGCTACGTCTTCCGCGCAGAGCCGGAATCCGGATCCGTCGCATGAGAAGCCGCCTGTTCCTCCAGATCTACGTCGGCTTCCTGGCGATCGCGCTGGTGTTCTCGGTCGCCGCCTTCGCGTTCCACCTGCTCGAGATGCGGGATCGCATGCCACCGCCCATCGTCACCGCCGTGGCCCGGCACATCGCGGAGGAGCTGCCCGACGGCGGCGCGTCGCACGCGGAGATCGCCGCAGCCATCGCTGCCCTGAGGGAGAAGTACGGCGTAGATGCCACGCTGTGGGCCGCCGGTGGCGAGCCGCTGGCCTGGTCCGGCGAGCGGCTCTCGGGGCGCGAGTGGCGCCGCGGCAGCGGCGACGGGGTAAGGCTCTCCCGGCACGGGGTCACGTTGAAGCTCCCGGACGGTCGCCGGCTCGGTCTGCGTCCGCACTTCGAGAGGGGCCGCCCGGGCGGAGCACTCGGCGGCCTGCTGCTGCTCAATCTCGCCATCGCCGCCGTCGCCTGGCCCGTTTCGAGGCGAATGGCGCGGCGGCTGGAACGCCTGCGCACGGCGGTCGACGAGCTCGGCTCCGGCGACCTCTCCGCCCGGGTTCCGGTGGAGGGGCGCGACGAGATCGCCGACGTCGCGCGCAGCTTCAACGTCGCAGCGAGCCGCATCGAAACCCTGATCACCGCGCAGCGGCGTGTGCTGGCCAGCGCTTCCCACGAGCTGCGCTCGCCCCTGACCCGCCTTCGCATGGCGCTCGAGCTGATCGGTCGCGAAGACCGCGCAGACCTGGTCGCCTCCGCCGAGCGCGACATCGAAGAGCTCGACGAGCTGATCGGAGACGTGCTCGAAGCGGCCCGGCTCGAAGCCGACCAGGGGCCGCGGGGCGGTCAACCGGTCGCCTTGCTCGAGCTGGCGTCGCAGGTCGCCGCGGACGCCGGCGCGACGGTGTCCGGCGAGTCGGTCACGATCCTCGGCGAGCCCCGCTTGCTGCGGCAGTTGCTCCGCAACCTGCTCGACAACGCCCGGCGCCACGGCGGGGGCGACGTCGATGTCCGCGTCGAGGCGCTACCCGGCGGCGGCGCGCGGGTCTGCGTGGGCGACCGCGGAGCGGGCATCTCCGAAGATGAGCACGCCCGGATCTTCGAGCCGTTCTATCGACCCCGCGACCACTCCGAGGGAAGGGACGGCAGCGTCGGCCTGGGCCTCGCGCTGGTGCGCGAGATCGCCCGGCATCACGGCGGAGAGGCTCGCTGCCGGGCGCGGGCCGGCGGCGGCACCCTCTTCGAGGTAGACCTTCACGGCTGTCCGGCAGCGGACTGAACGTCGGCCGCCCCCCGGCCGACAAAGGAAGCGGGATCCCACCGCCGGCGGGGAACGCTACGTTCCCGACGCGGCGAACCGCGCGACCGCCTCGTCGAAGGAGGTCCCCTTGAAGGCGTCCGATCTGCTCGTCCAGTGCCTGGAAGCCGAGGGCATCGAGTACATATTCGGCGTCCCCGGTGAAGAGAACGCGGACTTCATGATGTCCCTCGAGAAGTCCGACCAGATCCGTTTCGTATTGACGCGCCACGAGCAGGGCGCCGCCTTCATGGCGGATGTGTATGGCCGCTTGACCGGAAACCCCGCCGGCTGCCTGGGAACCCTCGGCCCCGGTGCGACGAACCTCATCACTGGCGTCGCGGACGGCAACATGGACCGCGCTCCCATGCTGGTGTTGACCGGACAGGGGGCTTCGACACGACTCCACAAGGAAAGCCACCAGATCATGGACGTCGTCAAGATGTTCGAGCCGGTCACGAAGTGGGCGACCACCATCCTGCATCCCGGCAACATTCCGGAGATCATTCGCAAGGCCGTGCGCCTCGTACGAACCGAGAAGCCCGGCGCCTGCCACATCGAGCTCCCCGAGGACATCGCCAAGGCCGACACGGACGCGGAGCCCATGAAGCCGCGGCGCTACAGACGCTCGGTTCCGGATGAGACTGTCGTCGACCTGGCGGCGGAGAAGATTCTCCTGGCGAATCACCCGATCATCCTCGCTGGCAACGGGACCATCCGAAAACGCGCGAGCGCTCAGCTGCGACGCCTCTGCGAGCTCACCGACATCGGCGTCCTCAGCACCTTCATGGCCAAGGGCTGCGTCGACGTGGATTCGCCGTTCTGTCTCTACACCATCGGCTTGAGCGGCAAGGACTTCGGGGCCACCGCCATCGACGCCGCCGACCTCGTCGTCACCGTCGGCTACGACATGGTCGAGTACCACCCGGAGCTGTGGAATCCCTGCGCCGACAAGGAGATCCTCCACATCGACTTCCTCCCGGCGGAGATCGACGAGCACTACCACCCCGCGGTCGAGGTCGTCGGAGACCTGGCCCACGCGCTCTCGATGCTGTGCGAGCGGCTCGAGGGTCAGGAGTTCACGTTCGACCTGTCCCTGCAGGCGACGGTGCGGCGCGACATGCAGCGCGAGCTGGCGCTGTACTCCGAGGACGACACGCACGGCAGCGTCCGTCCCCAGAAAGCGGTGTGGGACGCGCGCCAGGTACTGGGATCCAGCGATCTGCTGCTCTCGGACGTCGGCGCCCACAAGATGTGGGTGGCGCGCCATTTCCACGCCCACGAGCCGAACACCGTCCTGATTCCGAACGGCTTCTGCTCCATGGGTATTGCGCTGCCCGGCGCCATCGCCGCCTCCCTCCTCGACCCGGACCGGCGCGTGCTGGCGCTTTGCGGAGACGGCGGCTTCCTCATGAACGCGCAGGAGATGGAAACCGCCGTTCGCGTCGGCACCGACCTCGTCGTGATGCTCTGGGAAGACCACGAGTACGGCCTGATTCGTTGGAAGCAGGACCACCAGTTCGGCCGCCACACCGACCTGCGCTTCGGCAATCCCGACTGGCCGGCGCTCGCCGAGTCTTTCGGTTGGAATGGCCACGCTGTGCACGACAGCCGCGACCTGCGTCCGACGCTCGAGAAGGCCTTTTCCGAGGACGGGCCGAGCCTGGTCTCCGTCTCCATCGACTACCGCGAGAACGCGCTGCTCACCGAGCGCCTCGGTCGGATCGTCTGTCCGATCTGATCGATGATCCGGCGACCTCACCGTTCGATCGATCGCCGAATTCCGGCAGTCGTGGCCTGGCTGACGCCGCTGCTGCTCGGGGCCGTCGTCGGCTGCGGCACTCGCGACGGGAACGAATCGCCGCGTTGGGACATCGTGGTGTTCGTGCTCGACGCCGCGCGCGCCGATCACTTCGGAAGCTACGGCTACGATCGGAACACCACGCCGAACATCGATGCCCTGGCCCGCGGCGGCGTCGTCTACGAGGCGGTATTCAGCGAGGGAGCGTCGACCTATCCATCGACGGCCGCGCTGATGACCGGGCGCTCGCCGGGCGAATCGGGGCTGCTGAAGACGCAGCCGATCCCCACGCGCTATCCGACCCTCGCGGAGCGGGCGCGCGACGCGGGCTACCGCACCTACGCCTACTCCGAGAATCCGTTCATCACGCCGACCTTCTCCTTCGATCGGGGCTTCTCGGGCTTCGACGCGGTCTTCCCCCACGAAGTGTTCGCACGGGGCCAGAGCGCCGAACATGATTTCGGCACGCGGGAGGGCATCCGCCGGGCGCTCGACTGGATGGCGGAGGAGCCATCCGAACCGTTCTTTGCCTACTTCCACGTGCTGCGTCCGCACAATCCGTACACGCCACCGCCGGAGCTGCTGGCGCAGCACGCCGCTGGCGTGGACAGCGCCGTCTATGGCTCGACGGAGACGCTGCTCGACATCGACCGCGAGCGAAGGCGGGCGACGCCGGAGGAGCTGGCGCAGATCGTCGCCCTGTACGACGCCAACCTGGCCTACGGCGACGCGATCTTCGGCTTCCTCGTCGACGGCATGCGTTCGCGCTCCCTCATCGACGAGGCGGTGATCGTCGTGCTGTCGGATCACGGCGAGGCGTTCCTCGAGCACGGACGCATGTTGCATACGAGCACGGTCTTCGACGAGATGATCCACGTGCCGGCGATCGTCCGTTTCCCGGTGGCCGGCGAGGGTCGGCGGGTCTCGACTCCGCTTCAGCTGCACGACCTCGGCAACGCCATCGCGCGGCTCGCCGAAGAACCGACCGACGAGCTCGTGCTGGGTGGAGGCCCCGCGCAGACGGCGACGGACACGATCCTCTCCTGGACGATTCCCGAGTTCGGCCTCGCCGCCGTCCGAACGCCGACCCACAAGCTGGTGATCGAGGTCGGTGAAGACGCCTGCGCCCTCAATCCCATCGCCCTCTACGACCTGACGGTCGATCCCGGCGAGCACAGGGCGCTCCCGACGGAGAATGACGAGACCGTGGAGGCACTCGCCGGCCACTTCCGCGACCACGGCCTGCGCGAGTGCGAGGCGTCTCCGCAGAGCGTCGAAGAGCTCGATCCGCGCACCGCCGAGCAGCTGCGACTGCTCGGGTACGTGGACGACTAGGATCTCGCGTCCCCCGCCTCGCGCACAGCGGGGCGAAACCCCCTCGGTTGTGCAGCTTCTCCGGGTCTGCCCTGCGGAATCCGGGCCGCGGCTCAAGTGGGCGCCTCCATCGAGCCGAAAAGATTCCAGTGACCTGGGAGCCCCGGCCGGCCCGGGCCCCCTCGAATCGCGCCGGAATCCGCGATCGGCCAGGAGCGCAGCAGTGGCGAACGACCTCTCCCTGGGCGGGTGTCCGGTGGACACATCGGACCTGCCCCTCGCCGTCTACACGCCGGAGTCCGTCGGGCTGTCCCCGGCGCGGATGCTGCCGGAGATGATCCGGGACCTGCTCGCTTCGCGGGAGCTGGGCTGGCGACTGTTCGTGCGGGACGTATCGGCCCAGTACCGCCAGAGCCTGCTGGGCTTCGCGTGGGCGTTCCTGCCACCCATCCTGACCGGCCTCGTGTTCATCGTGCTCCAGTCGAAGGCCGTGCTCGACCTGGGAGACACCGCGATTCCCTATCCGGTCTTCGTGCTGGTGGGAACGATCTACTGGCAGATATTCGTCGACGCGCTGAATGCCCCGCTCAAGTCCGTCACCCAGGCCAAGCCCATCCTCACGAAGATCAACTTTCCGCGCGAGGCGCTGATCCTCTCGTCTGCCTACCTCGTGATCTTCAACGCGCTTCTCAAGGCCGTCGTACTCATCGGCGTCTTCGTCTATTTCCACGTTCCAGTATCGTCGTCGCTGTTGCTCGCCCCGATCGCCGTGGTCGGCCTGATCCTGCTCGGACTCGCCATCGGCCTGGCGCTGACGCCGATCGGGATTCTCTACACCGACGTGGCCTCGGGCCTGGTCGTCGTCACGCAGCTTTGGTTCTTCGCGACGCCGGTGATCTATCCGCCTCCGGAGACGTTCCCCCTGTCGTTGCTGGCCACCTTGAACCCGGTGAGTCCGCTGCTGACCGCGGCGCGCGACCTCACAGCCGCTGGCGGTCTCTCGAACCCCGCGGCGTTCGTCGTCACCGGCGCGCTGACGATCGTCGCCTTCGCCGCAGCCTGGATGCTGTACCGCGTGGCGCTCCCCATCCTTACCGAACGGATGAGCGCGTGATGTCCCTGCCGCTGATCCGCGTCGACGGCGTCCACAAGAAGTTCTGCCGCAACTTGAAGCGCTCGCTCTGGTACGGCCTGACGGACCTCGCCCACGAGGCCACCGGTGGCCGCCGCCGCCTCGACGAGCTGCGCACCGGGGAGTTCTGGGTGCTGCGAGACATCTCGTTCGAGCTCGGGCGCGGCGAGAGCCTGGGGCTGATCGGAGCGAACGGGGCGGGCAAGACCACGCTGCTGCGAATGCTCTGCGGCCTGATCCGCCCCGACGCCGGACGCATCGCGGTGCGCGGGCGCATGCAGGCGCTGATCGCCCTGGGCGCCGGCTTCAACCCGATTCTATCGGGCCGGGAGAACATCACCGTGAGCGGCGCTGTGCTGGGAATCCCGCGGGCAGAAATCGAACGCAAGCTCGACGAGATCATCGACTTCTCGGGCATCGAAGAGTTCATCGACGCACCGGTCCAGAGCTACAGCTCGGGCATGGCGGTCCGCCTCGGCTTCTCCGTGGCGATCCACATGAGCCCGGACATCCTGCTGGTCGATGAGGTGCTGGCCGTGGGAGACCTGGCGTTCCGCACGAAGTGCTCGCAGAAGCTCGGAGAGCTGAAGGATCGCGGTGTGCCGTGGATCCTGGTGTCCCACGACATGGGGACGATCCGCAATCAGACGAGCCGCGTGCTGGTGCTCGAGCGCGGTCGTTGTGTGTTCGCCGGACCGCCCCACGAAGCCATCTCCCGCTACATCCTTTCCGTCTCCGAATCCCAGCAGCGGGCCTCCGGCGGACGTGAGATCGATTACGACGAATGGACGGGCTCGCGAGCGGCGCGCATCACCGGAGTGCACCTGCTCGGTGCCGACGGCGCGGAGCGCGAGACCTTCCGCACCGGGGAGGTGCTCAGCGTCCGCATCGACTACGAAGCTAGGGAGCCGCTCGAGAGGCCCGCGGTCGGTATCGCCTTCTACGCCGGCGACGGCACCTGCTATACCGGCACCAACACGCGCACCAGCGGCTTCGAGATCGAGAAGCTCGACACCAGTGGAAGCGTGTGCTTCGACCTCGGCCACCTGCCGTTCCTGCCCGGCGTCTACCGCGTCCGCGTCGATCTTCACGACCAGCACATGGGCGCGATCGACAGCCGGACCGACGCGGCCCAGCTGCGGGTCGACGGCGGCGCGTTCGGCGCCGGACTGTTCTCCACCCAGCACCGCTGGCGGCTGGACCGCTCGTGAGCGCGAAGGAGAGTGAGCGCGATGACCGCCCATGACACCACCCGCGGAGATCGGGAGAAGCAGCTGACGGTGGTCGATGACCGGCTCGTCTGCGAGCCCGGCGAACAGCGCGCGAAGCCGCTCGTCGTCCTCGTCCCGGATGTCTCGGTCTGGGTGCTCGGCGCCTGGGCCCGCGAGATCGCCGAGCACAACGCCGACCGCTACGACTTCGTGATCTTCCCGTTCGAGGAGATCCGCAGCCGCCCGGAAGTATTCGCGGAGATCGCGGCCGCAGCCGACTGCGTACACGCCCTGAGTCCGTTGTGCTTCGACGCCGTGAGGCGCCGGGTACGGGCAGCCGGGGGCGACGAGGTGACGTTGATCGCGTCACTGCACCACATCGTCCGGTTCGAAGACGTAAGGCCCTGCCTCGCCGCTGATCGAATCGCGGTGATGTGTCAGGAGGTGCGCGAAGAGCTCGTATCCCGGGGCGTTCCCGACCGAAAGCTCTTCCTGCTGCGCAAAGGAATCGACAGCAGCTTCTTTCGACCGCGCAACCGCCGGGCGGCGCGGGCGCGAATCGGGCTTCCAGACGACGACTTCGTGATCGGGTTCTCAGCCAAGGCGTCGAGCGACGACGACGGTCGAAAGGGTCTCGACGTGCTGATCGACGCGGTGTCCAGACTCGCCGACACGGCGGGGCCCCCGGTGCGCCTGGCCCTCTCGGGACCCGGCTGGGATCTTGAGGGAGCCGAAGATTTTCCGCCGAACGTCGATGTCGACTACTTCCCCTTCCTCGAGCCCGACGCGATGCCCGACTTCTACAGCGCCATCGACGTCTACGTCAGCACCGCCCGGGTGGAGGGTGGGCCGATCCCGCCGTTCGAGGCGCTGAGCTGTGGGACACCGGTCGTCAGCACACCGGTCGGAGCGATCCGCGATCTGGTCACCGACGAGGTCGACGGGCTGCTGGTTCCGGTGGGCGACGCGCGGCGGACGGCCGAGGCGGTGCACGCCCTTCGATGCGATCCGGACCTGGCGCGGTCGCTCGGGCGTGCGGGGCGCGAAGCGGTGGTGCGCGACCTCGGCTGCCGGGATGCGGCGCTGCGGGCGCAGGCGCTCTACGGCACGGTGGTGGTGCGACAGAGACTCGCGGGACGAAACGCGCCGACCGTCGCTGAGCTCTCGCGGCTGAGCGACGAGCTCGTCGCCAGCGACTCCGCCCACTGGACCGAGCGGCTCCGCCGCCTGCGGCGCCCCGACCGGCGCGGGCGAGTGGGCTGGCCCGGATCGTTGCAGCGCGCCGCGCAGCCCATCGCCTGGGCCTGGCGGCGGCTCGGTCTGCCGAACCGAGAGGTGGCGCACGTCGACCTCGCCACCCTCGGTGTCCGGGACGACTCGCGGGTCCTCGACCTGGGCTGCGGCAACGGCCCGCTGTCGCGACCCCTGTTCGAGCGCGGCTACCGCGCCACGGCGATCGACCTGGATGCGTCGCGGCTGGGTGAACTCGCGTCCACGCTCCGCGAACAGAGGACCCCGGGCGACCTGGTGCGCGCCGATGGCGCGGCGCTGCCCTGCGCCAACGCCTGCTTCGACGCGGTGGTCTGTCGGGAGATGCTCGAGCACATCGAATCGCCGGGCGCGGTTCTCGACGAGATCTCCCGCGTGTTGGCACCAGACGGTCGCCTCTGCGTCACGACGCCGAGCGCGCACACGGAGCGCTACTTCCAGTGGGTGGATCCGAGCTGGCTCGCCATGGCGGGCCACGTGCATGTCTTCTCCCGCGCCGATATGCGCGCACTGCTCGAGGCACAGGGCTTCCGCGTCGTCGAGATCCGGGGGCGAGACTGCTTCTACTCGTTTTTCTGGTTCGTCCACACCCTGGTGAAGACACGCCACGACGGAACCGGACGGATCCTCGAGCACTACCGCCTCGCCCGCCGGGTGTTCCGCGCCTGGGATCTCCTGAGAGAAGGCCGCTTCAAGCGCGCGCTCGAGGCCGTCGGCAACCGGCTCGTCCCCAAGAGCGACGTCTACTACTGCGAGCGGGCCCCCGTTCGGAGCAGCCGATGAGCGGCGCGCCCGCACGACTGACCCTCGCGATCTGCACCTTCGACCGCGCCGACAGCCTGCTGCGAACCCTCGATACCGCGGCGGGGCAGGTCTGTGACCAGCCCTTCGAAGTACTCGTCGTCGACAACAACAGCAGCGATGGCACGAGTGCGGCCGTGGCGGAGCGCGCCGAGAGCTTCCCGGTCCCGCTCCGCGTGCTGCGCGAGGAGAGGCAGGGTCGCTCGCACGCCCTCAACCTCGCCCTGGAAGCGGCGCAAGGAGACGTGTTGATCTTCACCGACGACGACGTGGACCTCCGGACCGGATTCATCGCCGCCCACGCGGCGGTGTACGCAGACCCGGAGGTCGTGGGGGCCGGCGGCCGAATCGTCCCGGTCATGCCCGACAACACGCCGGCGTGGATGCGGACGATGGCCGAAGAGCGCAACGGTGGGGTCGCGGGACGCTACGAATTCGGCGACGAGATCCGCGACATCCTCCCGAGCTCTGGGCTGTTGCTGCCTTTCGGCGCGAACATGTCCGTGCGCCGCGACGCCGCCCGCGCGGCGCAGGGCTTCCGGCTCGACCTCGGCTGGGGCGCGACCTTCGTCCCCGGCGAGGAGAACGACCTCTTCGAGCGGATCCGCGACGAGCGCGCGAAAGTGGTCTATCAGCCAGCGGCCGTGGTCCACCATCGCTTCCAGAGAGACAAGGCCACCCTCGCCTACTTCCTGCGCTACGAGGCGGGCTACGGACGCGCCCAGGTCCTGATGGCCGACCCGAAGCGCGCCGAGCGCGTTCGCTGGATCGTCCGCAACGCGCTTCGGCTCTCGACCTGCTCGCTCGAGCTCGCGCTCGGCCCCGGAGAGATCACGGAGCGCATCGAACCCCTGCGGCAACGTGCGCGGGCGCGCGGGAGGCTCGCACAGCTGCTCTGCGCTTGAGACCGGCGGAGAACAGACTCCTCAGGTCCGATGCGGCTCTCCTTTCAGCAGCGCGACGAGCGCGCCGCAGCTCCTTTCCGGATCGATGTCGCCGCGCGCACAGGACCGCGTGATCCGCCGGAGCTCCGCGATCTCGCGCCGGCGTTGGAAGCGGTGTAGCACCGAGCCGAACCACGGCGCGCGCCGCCCAACGCGGGCGAGCAGCCCGGCGGGTGC
>JBHHVG010000042.1:0-12657 GCA_046754165.1 Myxococcota bacterium | reverse complement strand
ACGCGGCGGAGCTGCGGGACGGGGGCGGTGTCGGCTCCCAGAAACCTCGCGGTCACGGATCCGCGCCGGTATCCGGCGTTGTCGAGCCAGTTGGGCACGCCGGGGTCGCGGGCGGAGATCACACCCCGGAAGACGCCGTCCCGGTCGAGGGTCGCCTGATGCCCGTTCAGCGACGACTGGCGGCCTGCGAAATCGATGCTCTCCCAGTAGTAGTTCGCGAGCGCGACGCTCCAGTGGTGGCAGGGCGGTGGTGCGAACTCGATGAGCACCACCTCGTCTTCGGCGCAGTGGAAATTGCCCATGCCGTAGGCCTGTCCCTTCATGCCGGCGCGTTCGTCGCTGTCCCTGGGCATGTGGACCACCAGGCTGTTCGGCTCCATGGCGAGCAGCCCGCGGCTCATGCGTTCCCAGAGTGCTCCACCGCGCTCGAGCCAGCGGCGCAGCTTGTCGAGGCGGGCGGCGATCTGCTCCGTCGTTGGCGGAGGGGGCGGAAGGCAGGCGCCGACGCGTTCGATCAGCAGGTCGGCGGGGCGCTCGTTCTCCCAGTCGTTGAAGTACTGGCGGACCATCACGAACGCGACGTCCGGCGTGAGCCGAAGCCAGCTCCCCGGGCGCTCTTCGGCGTCGAGGAAGAGCTCGAATTCGCCGGACGCGTCGCAGCGGAGATCCGTCCCCGAAAGGGACGAGACGGTTCCCCAGGACGCGATGTCGCCTTCGGCGAAGTGGCCGAAGTTCACCTGGATGTCGAGATGGTTCGCCGATCCGCGGTTGCCGTGGATCCGGTAGACCGCGTCGCCGCGCACGGCGGCGTGCAGGTAGAGACAGTCCGGTGCGTCGAGTCCCCATGGCATGGTCGCGTCCATGAGCCGCCCGAACACCGGGTAGTCCGGGTCGTCGTGGGAGACACAGGCGATGTTTCCGGCCGCCAGGAAGCGGGTCAGGTAGCGGAAGCCCTCGGCGCGATCGCGCGGTGTCGCGGGTACGCCTTCCCCGGTCACGAGCTGCCCGGCGGCCTGGAGGGTCGCGCACAGGTCGTCCCAGATCGCTCCGCTCATGACGCGCGGCTCGCCCCGGTCGACGACGTCGATTTCCCGCGTCAAGGCGATGCGTCCTCTCCTACAATCGTCCCGGGCTCACCGAGGATATCACGGAGGCGGCGGTTGCATCGATTCATCGTCGGAACGGGCCGCTGCGGCTCTACGCTGCTCTCCCGGATGCTCGCCGAGTGTCCTTCCGTGCTCAGCGTGTTCGAGTTCTTCAACGGCCTCGACGTCGCGAAGCGCTTCGACCCGCAGCCGGTCGAAGGCGCCGTGTTCGCGGCGCTGATCTCCGCCGAACAGCCCGTCGTCACCGCGGTGCTGCGCCGCGGCTACGAGGTGGCAGAGATCACGTACCCCTTCGGTCCCAAGGCGCGCTTCCGCCGCGACGGCGCCCTGCCGTGGATTCTCGTGTCGGCGCTGCCCCGCCTGTCGACCGATCCGGACGCCCTGTACGACGAGACCGTCTCCTTCGCGTCGGGTCTCCCGAAGCAGCCACTTCGACTCCACTACCTGGCGCTGTTCGAATGGCTCGGCCGACGCGCGGGTCGCGCGCACTGGATCGAGCGGAGCGGCTCGTCGATCGACTACCTCGAGGGGCTCATCGACCTGTTTCCGGAGGCGCGTTTCCTCCACATCCACCGCGACGGCCCGGAAGCCGCACTGTCGATGCGCGAGCACCACGCCTATCGCCTGCCCATCGCCCTGCTGTACGCGCCGCCGGAGCTGGCCGCCGCCCGCGTCTCGGTGGACGACCTGCGCGCAGATCCGCGGCCCGGCGACCCCGTGACGCAGATCCTTTCCTCACGGCCGCCCGTCGAGTACTACGGCCGCTACTGGAGCGATCAGGTGCTTCGGGGCTTTCGGGCGATCCGCACGCTCGACGCGGATTGCTACCGCGAGGTCCGCTTCGAGGACCTGCTGTCCGGGCCCGGCGCAGTCCTGCGCGAAGTCGCGCAGTTCTTCGGGCTCGACGCGGCGGAGGATGGCTGGATTCCGCGCGCCGCCGCCCTCGTTCGGAGTACACCGGCCGGGCGCCTTGGCGACCTGTCCGATCGGGAGCGCGCGATCCTCGCCGCCGAGTGTCGGCCCGGTCGGCGTCTGCTCGGCCGACCGGATTGACGCTGCGTCTCGCGAGCGGAGCCCGAAACGGCTTCGCCCGGAGTTCTGGGAGCTCCGGGCGAAGAGGTTCGGACACGGCGCGGGCGAGGCTCAGCGCCCCTTGGTCAGGCGACCGACGTCGATGTAGCGGCGGATCTTGCCCTTGCTCGGCAGGGGCGTTCCGTGCGCGTCCCAGAACTCGATGCGGTTGCCCGTTCCGGTCTGGACGTTGACGATGGTGTCGCTGATCACCGCGAGATAGCGCGGCTCGGGAATCGAGGTCCAGCCGGGGAACCACTCGCCCGTCAAGGTCGTGTCCTCACTCCAGCGCTTGTTGTGCCAGATGATCTTCCACAGCTCTTCCTTCTGGTCGTACGCGAAGGAGTAGAGCGGCGCGAGGGTCTCCTTGTCGATGTAGATGTCCTTGTGGTGGTACGGGTGGTCTTCGTTCTTGGGCTTCATGCGGACGACCCAGACGTCGCGAAGCTCCCAGCGATCGTCGGCGTAGGACAGCCCGTAAGGACCGAAGTTGTGGTCCTTCTCGTAGGGATAGGCCTTCGCCTTGGTGTTCATGGGAGCGATGATCTGGCGGTCGGCCAGGCAGGTCCACTCATACTGCGGGACGATGCCGTTGAAGCTCCGCAGGTCGTCGAACGTGAAGTCCGTGCCGGAGATCGCGTCGGTCCGCTGAGCCGTGGAGATCCGGCGGACGCGCCGCAGTGTGGGCACGTAGACCCAGGTGTCGTCGTTGCGAGCGTCCTTGCGGGGCTTGTCCGACGACTTGTAGCGGTAGCTCAGCAGCTGGATGCCGCGGGCGTCGAAGGGCGCGGTGACGTCGACGCCGAAGGCGAACTTGCGCTTCTCGCCGCGGAAGATGTCGCCGTTGTTCTTCGCGAGGTAATTCGGCTCGACCCGGTGAGCGAGGCCCACGGTCTGGCCCGTTCCCTCGTAGTAGAGGGGGAGCTGCTCGCCGCGGTCCCAGTAGGAGTAGAAGAAATGCGCGTGGCCGTCTCCCTGGATCGCGGAGAAGTCCCACATGATCTTCACGCCTGCATCGGGATCGCCCGTGCAGTCGATGGTCTCCTGCGGGAACGGATAGCCGGCGGTCCAGGATTCGAGGCTTCCGTCCGGACCGATCTTGGGCTGCCCGCGATACTTCTCGGTCGCCGCCTTGACCTGTTCGTTGGGGGAGTAGTCGAACTGGGTCGGCCCGATCTCGAGCTGCATTCCTTCGTAGAAGAAGAAGTCGCGATTGTCCCAGAACTCGTCGGGCAGATAGGGGCGCAGCTTGTCGACGTCGTCGAGCGTGAGGATGTCCCCTTCCTTGAAGGAGGGGGTCTGCGCGCTCGCGTCTTCGGCGTCCCCGGCCAGGGCGGGCGCCGCGCTGACGAGCAGCAGCAAGCCCGCGAACAGGCCGGTTGATTTCATTCGCATGGTTTTGCTCTCCAAGTGTCGGTGGAAACGATCGGTTGAAGGATGCGTCGGGTGGGCGCCGTTCGTCAAGGCGCCCCTCCGACGGCGGAGGCCGTGAACGCGACACGGCCTTCGGTGCGAGGTGACGCACACGCCGATGCGACTCGAAGCCGTTCCGGCACCCGCTCTCCCCGTGATTGGATCCCGGAAGGAGCGAAAGGGTTTCGCGTCGAGGCTGCATCCCCGCGGGAAGCGGCCTCGTCCGCCGCCCATCCGGCCCCTCCGCGTCGCTGCCAAGGGGTGTTACCCTCGGGGACGCCATCGCGCCGCAAGGGGAGCTCGCCGATTTTCTCGGAATCACGCCGCCAGACCGACGTCGAGAGGCCGGCGATCGTGGGACACCGGAGAGGAGCGGAGGGATGACGGCCTCCGGGATACCGCTGGCCAAGCTGCCCGAGTGGCGGGCGCTGGCGGACCACCAACGGGCGATCGGGGCGGTCCACCTGAGAAGGCTGTTTGCCGAGGACCCGCAGCGCGGCACGCGGCTCGGCGCCGAGGGCGGCGGCCTGTTCCTCGACTACTCGAAGAACCGCGTCGACGACGAAACGATGCGGCTGCTGCGGGCCCTCGCGGACGCCCGCAATCTGCGCGGCCGCATCGACGCGATGTTCCGAGGGGACGCGATCAACGTCACCGAAGGGCGTGCCGCATTCCACGTCGCCCTCCGCGCCCCGACGGGCGCCTCGATGTCTACCGGGGGCAGCGATGTCGTGCCGGCGGTGCACGCCGTGCTCGATGCCATGGCCGCGTTCGCCGATCGCGTCCGGAGCGGGGAGTGGAAGGGCCATACCGGTCGCCCCATTCGCAACATCGTGAACGTCGGCATCGGAGGCTCGGACCTCGGCCCCGCGATGACGAGCGAGGCCCTGCGCCCCTTCGCCGATCGCGATCTGTTCCCGCGCTTCGTCTCCAATGTGGACGGCGCGGACTTCGCGGAAGCCGTCGCGGGGCTCGACCCGGCGGAGACCCTCTTCGTGATCTGCTCCAAGACATTCACCACCCTCGAGACGCTCACCAACGCCCGCGCTGCGCGAGCCTGGTGCACCGGGGCGCTGGGGGACGACGCGGCGGTGGCGAAGCACTTCGTCGCGGTCTCGACCAACGCCGACGAGGTGTCTGCGTTCGGAATCGATCCGGCCAATCGGTTCGGATTCTGGGACTGGGTCGGCGGGCGCTACTCGTGCGACTCCGCCGTCGGTCTCTCCCTCATGCTCGCCGTCGGCCCACGGCACTTCCGTTCCCTGCTCGCGGGCTTCCACGCCATGGACGAGCACTTCCGGTCTGCACCGTTCGAGCGGAACCTGCCGGTTCTGATGGCGCTCCTGGGCATCTGGTACAACGAGTTCTTCGGGGCCGAGACCCACTGTGTGCTGCCCTACAGTCGCTATCTGTGGCGTCTCCCCGCCTACCTCCAGCAGCTCGACATGGAGAGCAGTGGCAAGCGGGTGACCGAGGACGGCATCCCGGTCGACTACCAGACCGGTCCGATCCTCTGGGGCCAGCCCGGAACGAACGGCCAGCACGCCTTCTACCAGCTGATCCACCAGGGCACGAAGCTCGTCCCCTGCGATTTCATCGGCTTCCTCGAGGCATCGCACGCGCCCGCTGAACAGCACGACCTCTTGATGGCGAACTGCTTTGCGCAGACCGCGGTGCTCGCCTTCGGCAAGACCGCGGAGGAGGTCGCTGCGGACGGCGTGCCCGCCGCCCTGGTGCCGCATCGAACGTTCGAGGGGAACCGTCCGAGCAACACGCTGCTCGCGCCCCGCCTGACCCCGGACGCGCTGGGCCGGTTGATCGCGTTGTACGAGCACCGGACCTTCGTGCAGGGGGCGATCTGGGGCATCGATTCCTTCGATCAATGGGGCGTCGAGCTCGGCAAGGCGATCGCGGGCCGCATCGCCGCGCAGCTGCCTCAGCAAGGCGAACCGGAGCTCGACTACGACAGCTCCACCAACGCGCTCATCCGGCGTTACCGCGACCACCGGTCCGGCGGCTGAGGCGGAGCATCCGGGGGCCGCCGTGAATCGGGACGAAATGGTCGGTCGCTTGGGCGATCCATCGCTGATCTGGGATCTCGTGGTCGTCGGCGGCGGCGCCACGGGCCTCGGAGTCGCGGTGGACGCGTCGGCGCGCGGCTACCGCGTGTTGCTGCTCGAACGCGGTGATTTCGCCCAGGGATCGTCGAGTCGCAGCACCAAGCTCATCCACGGCGGCGTTCGATACCTGCAACGTGGCAACGTCTCCCTCGTCCTCGAGGCGCTGCGGGAGCGGGGAATCCTCCAGCGGAACGCGCCGCACCTCGTCGGGAATCTCCCATTCGTGGTTCCCAACTACGAGTGGTGGGAGGCGCCGTTCTACGGCATCGGGCTCAAGCTCTACGACATGATGGCGGGTGAGCATGGCTTCGGTGCCTCGCGGCGTCTGTCCATCGAAGAGACGATGGAGCGGCTTCCCAACCTGGAGACCGAAGGGCTGCGCGGCGGTACCGTCTACTACGACGGCCAGTTCGATGACGCTCGTCTGGCCATCAGCCTCGCGCAGACCGCAGCGGATCACGGCGCCACCCTCGTCAACCATGCGAATGTGGCGGCGGTCCTGAAGTCTGGCGACGCGGTCTCCGGCGTGGTGGTCCGGGATCTCGAGGGGGGCGTCGAGCACTGCGTCCGCGCCCGCGCCGTCGTCAACGCCACCGGCCCCTTCTCCGACGCCTTTCGCCGGCTGGACGACCCGGACAGCGAGGACATCATTCGCCCGAGCCAGGGGCTCCACCTCGTCTTCGACCGCTCCTTCCTGTCCGGAATCGACGCCGTCATGGTGCCCCGCACCTCGGACGGTCGAATCATCTTCGTGATCCCGTGGCACGACCGCGTGATCGTCGGGACGACGGACACTCCCATCCGCTCGGTGACCGCCGAGCCGCTGCCGAACGAGGAGGAGATCGCGTTCCTGCTCGAGACCTCGGCGCGGTATCTGATTCGCGATCCGCAGCGGGAGGACATCCGCGCGGCGTTCGTGGGAATCCGCCCGCTCGTGTGCGACGAGAGCGGCGGAACGACTGCCGCCATCTCGCGGGAGCACACGGTCAATGTCTCGGAATCCGGTCTCGTCACGATCGCGGGCGGGAAGTGGACGACGTACCGCAAGATGGCCGAGGACACCGTCGAGTGCGCGCGTGCCGTCGCGGGCCTGCCCGAGAGGCCGTGTCCGACCCAGAACCTGAAGATCCACGGCTACGACGAGCGGGCTTTCGAGCATGGGCCCCTCGCCGCCTACGGATCCGATGCGCCGGTTCTGCGCGGCTGGATCGACGCGAACCCGATCTGCGGCGAGCGCATCCACGAGGCGTTCGACATCTGCGTGGCAGAGGTCCTGTGGGGAGTGCGCCACGAGATGGCGCGCACCCTCGAGGATGTGCTCGCACGCCGTACCCGCGCGCTGGTCCTCGACACGCGGGCGAGCATCGAGGCGGCTCCCCGCGTTGCGGCGATGATGGCGGCGGAGCTCCAGCAAGACGCCGTTTGGGTCGACTCGCAGGTCGCCGCCTACCGCGCGCTCGCAGAATCGCTCCTCGTCCGGTGAATTGCGGGTTCGCGTGCGGATCCCGCTGGGATCACGCAGACGATGCAAGCTAGAATGCGCGCCGTGGCGGTTCACGGTCGGCGGCCGGGGGCGTCAAGCACCGCGCGAAGAACACCTTCATGGACGAACGCCCCCGATGTCGGGGCTCGCAGGGGGCTGATCGTGGATCGACTGAAGAAGCTGCGCGATGCGGGCCAGAGCATCTGGCTCGACACCATTACCCGCGAGCTCGTGACGAGTGGGAAGCTGGTCCGCTACATCGAGGAGTTCTCGGTGACGGGGCTCACGTCGAATCCGACGATCTTCGAGAAGGCGATCTCGAGCAGCAGCGACTACGATGCCTCGATCAAGAGTCTGCTCGGACGCGACCTCTCGATCGAGCAGCTCTTCTTCGCCCTCGCGATCGAGGACCTGACGATCGCGGCGGACCACTTCCGCCCGGTCTACGAAGCTTCGGGCCGACGTGACGGCTTCGTGTCCCTCGAGGTTTCGCCGACCCTCGCCAACGATGTCGAAGCCACCATCGACGAGGCGCTGTGCCTGTTTGCCCAGGCCGGCCGGGAGAACCTGCTGATCAAGGTTCCGGGCACCCCCGAGGGTGTCCTGGCCATCGAGGAGCTGATCTTCGCCGGCATCCCGGTCAACGTCACGCTGCTCTTCTCCACCGAGCACTACGTCGCCGCCGCCGAAGCGTACGTGCGGGGTCTCGAGCGGAGGCGCGACGCGGGCGGTCGCGTAGACGTCCCCTCGGTGGCCTCGCTGTTCGTCTCGCGCTGGGATCGGGCGCTGGAGTCCCGGGTGCCGGCGAATCTCCGCGACCGTTGCGGTATCGCCATCGCCCACCGGACCTACCGGGCGTATCGGGAGCTCCTCGCCTCCGACCGCTGGCAGCGTCTCGCGGAGCGCGGGGCCAGGCCTCAGCGGCTGTTGTGGGCCAGCACCGGCACGAAGAATCCGGAGCGGATCGACACCTACTACATCACGGCCCTGGTGGCGGACGCGACCGTCAACACCATGCCGGAGGCGACGCTGCGGGCGTTTGACGAGCACGGCGAGGTGGGGGACCTGCTCGGCGCCGACGCGTCGGGAGCAGAGCGAACGATCGAAGCCGTGGAGGCCGCCGGCGTGGACCTGCGGGAGCTCGCGGCTCGGCTCCAGTCCGAGGGACGCGACGCCTTCGTCGCGGACTTCGACAAGCTGCTGCGCGGGCTCGAGAGCAAGGCCGCCGCCCTCGAGTAGGTTTCGCGCCCAATTCTCTGGAATCGAAGGGGAAGTCGGCGGCGCGGCGCGCAGGGGCCGATCGCCCGACGGGTCAGTTCGCTACGCTGCCGCCTCCCAGCCGTCCCATGCCGAGGCGGCAGGAGACGGCGCGAGACGCTGGATGAAGATCGTCGTTCTGGGCAAGGGAAAATCGGGAACCACGGCGCTGCTGCACATGATCGCTGCCGCGTTCCCCGAGTGCCGTCCCGTGCTGGGCGGACTGCGCGCCCACGTGCGCGATCGCACCCGGCCCGACGCCGACCCGAACGAGAGTTGCGTCTGCAAGTTCACCTACAACGACAAGAAGGGCCGATCGTTCGACTCGATGATGCAGCACGTCACGAACGATGCCTACGATCGGAAGATCTGGGTCGCTCGCGACCCGCGAGACAACGCCGTGAGCGACGCGCTGTTCCGCTGGCGCCGCCGCCACGGCAAGAGCCGCCGCCAGTTCCGGCCGTGCCTCGCCGCCGTTCAGCGCAAGGAGCGGGATCCGCAGTCCGTGCCGTTTCACGAGCTGTACCGCTGGACCGGAGATCCCGGTGGGCCGCAGCGACTCGATGAGATGGTCGCGTCCGAGCGGGCGCGCTACGAGCAGATGTGCGCGTTCGTCGGTGGCCTCGGCAGCGACTGGTTCATCTTCAAGTACGAGGATCTGGTGGATCAGGACTTCGGGGCGCTCTCCGCCTATCTGGGGCGGACGATCTCCGCCGATGCCGAGATCCCCCAGGACGACCAGGTAAAGGCCAGGACCAAGTCCTACGGTGACTGGCGAAACTGGTTCCTCGAGGAAGACGTCGAGATCTTCGAGCCCCTCTATACGCCGTACATGGAAATGGTGGGCTACGACAGCGGCGACTGGACCCTCGATCCGAATCCCACGATCGACCCGGCGCTCGCCTCGGAATACATGCAGCGCCTCGCCGCCGACGGCCATGGCAGCCCGCTGCGGGAGGTCAAGGCGCGCTTGCGAAAGCTCTACGGGAGCACGGCCTTGCGCTGGACCCGCCGTTCGCCGTGAGGCGTCCATCGTCAGCCTCGGTGGTGCTGGAGAAATCGAACCGCCACGGTCGAGTGCGCCAACACCGCGACGAACGGCGTGCACTCCACACCGGGCGCATGAACACAGGAGGGCTCGACATGGCAGGCAGCGAATCCGAACACTACCGCGAAATCCTCTTCGACGTGAGCGATCCCATCGCGACGATCACCTTGAACCGACCGGACCGCCTGAACGCCTGGACCGACCGGATGGGCGCGGAGGTCAAGCACGCGATGGCGCGGTCCGAGGAGGATCCGAGCGTTGCCGTCATCGTCGTCACCGGAGCCGGCCGCGGCTTCTGCGCCGGCGCCGACCTCGACCGGCTCGAGAGCCTGAGCCATGGGGACGCCGGCGGCGACGACATCGGCGACCTCGACTGCGCGCCCGGCGATCCGGAGATGGAGGAGGGTTTTCGCGGCACCTACACCTACCTGATGTCGATCCGGAAGCCGATCATCGCCGCCATCAACGGCCCGTGCGCCGGGATGGCGGTTCCCATCGCGCTCTCTTGTGATCTCCGCTTCGCTTCCGAGCGCGCGATCTTCACGACCGCCTTCGCGCGTCGCGGCCTCGTCGCCGAGTGGGGCATCGGCTGGCTGCTGCCGCGTCTCGTCGGCCCGGCCCACGCCCTCGATCTGCTCTACTCGGCCCGAAAAGTCGACGCCGCGGAGGCGGAGAGAATGGGTCTGGTGAACCGGGTCCTGCCCGCCGACGAGTTGCTGCCGTTCGTCCGCGAATACGCTCTCGAGCTGGCGGCGCACAGCTCGCCCGCCTCGATGCAGATCATGAAGCGTCAGGTGTACGAATCCCTGCAGTGGGCCCTGGGGCCGGCGCATCGGGACGCGGTCCGGTTGATGTTGGAGAGCTTCAAACGTCCCGACTTCAAGGAGGGGGTGGCGTCGTTCCTCGAGAAGCGGCCACCGAGGTTCGATCGCGTCTGAGCTTTCTCCTGCTCGCGAAGCGCGACCGGAACGGCACGGAGAGGGGAGGGCATGCTGAGGAAGCGTCGAGAGCTACGTGGGCGAGTCGAGACCTTCCGCCTCGATTCGCGGGTGCTCGCGGGCAACCCCCTCGGCGATCCGCACCGCCGGGACGTGATCGTCTACCTGCCGCCCGAATACGATCGGGAGCCGGCGGCCAGGTTTCCCGTATTCGTCGATCTCGTCGGCTTCTTCGGGACCGGGCGCGCGCATCTCAACTGGAAGGCCTTCGAGGAGTCGGTTCCGGAGAGGCTCGAGCGACTCGTGGCGGCCGGAGAGATGGGGCCTGTCATCGCAGTCTTCCCCGACTGCTGGTCCCGGCTCGGCGGCAACCAGTACATCAACTCTTCGGCGATCGGGAACTACGCGGATTACATCGTCAAGGAGATCCTGCCGGAGGTCGATCGGCGCTTCCGAACCTTCGCCGATCCTGCAAAGCGCGCGGTGTTCGGGAAGTCGTCCGGTGCGTATGGCGCGATCATCCACGGCATGCGCTACGCGAAGTACTGGGGAGCGGTCGCATGCCACTCCGGAGACATGTACTTCGAGTTCTGCTATCGGCACGAGATTCCGGGGGTGCTCGACGTGCTGGCGGCTCACGGCCGCAGCCCGTCTCGCTTTCTGCGCAGCTTCTACTCCAGGAAGAAGACCAGCGGCCGCGACAGCATGACGCTGATGTTCCTGGCCATGGCAGCGTCCTACGACCCCGACCCGGAGGCACCCCTCGGCTTCCACCTGCCCATGGATCTGCGAACCGGCGAGGTCGACGAGAAGCGCTGGGCCCATTGGACGCGCCACGACCCGATCCGCATCGTGATGCGCGCGTCGGCCCGGCGTCAGTTGAAGTCGCTGCGCGGAATCTTCATCGACTGCGGCACGCGAGATCAGTTTCGGCTGCTCTACGGTGCGCGCATCCTGCACGACCGCTTGAAGGCGGCGGAGATCGCGCACCACTACGAGGAGTTCGGCGACGACCACTCGTCCGTCGACTACCGCATGGACGTGAGCCTTCCGTGGCTCTACGGGAAGATCGCGGGCTGCCGCCGAACGCGGTGATTCATTCCTTGTCGAGGTTCCGGCGGTAGCTCCAGGCCACCAGCCGCTGGGTGAGCGCCGGAAACGCCCGCTTGGCCCAGTCGGTCGCGAAGGACTCGCGGCAGATCACGACCCGCTGTTTCCGGCGTTCGATTCCGCGGACGATCTTCTCGGCGGCGCGCTCCGGCAGCAGTGCCTTCGTCTCGAAGAGGTCGACGAGCTCGCTCTTCTGCGCCGCGTCCGGGGTGCGCGACGACTTGATGATGTTCGTGCGAATTCCTCCCGGATGCACGCAGGTCACGCCGACGGACGTGCCCGAGAACTCGCACCACAGCGCCTCGCTGAAGCCGCGGACGGCGAACTTCGTGGCACAGTAGGCCGACTGCGTCGGCAGCCCGATGAACCCGAACATGCTCGAAACGTTCACGATGTGGGCTTCGTCCGCGCGCAGCAGCTGCGGGAGGAATGCCTTGCAGCCGCGCACCACGCCCCAGAAGTTGACGCCTACCACCCAGGCGAAGTCATCCATGTCGTGGTTTGCGAAGGTATCGACCGCGGCGACGCCGGCGTTGTTCATCAGGATGTGGATCTGGCCGTGCTCCGACGCGACCTCGTCGGCCAGCGCCGCCATTCGTTGCGCGTCGGCGACGTCCGCGACGTGCACCGTCGCCTTGCGCCCAGCCGCCGCGATGTCTTGGGCGACGATCTCTGCGCGCTCTTCGTCGATGTCGACCAGAGCGACATCGCAGCCGCGGCGGGCCAGCAGCTCGCTGGTCGCCCTGCCGATCCCACTGGCGGCGCCGGTGACGACCGCAACGCGTCCCTCGAGCCTTCTCATCGCCCCCCTCGAACCGGCAGCGAAAGGTACCACGGTCGCAGCGCGAGGCGTGATAGGCTGCGCGGGACCGACGGCACACGGAGGACGTCATGGGACGATGGAGCCGGGCCGAGCTCGAGGAGGCCTTCGCCCACTATCAGCGTGTAGCGCTGGAGGCGGGAACGACTGGAGACTGGAACCCCTGGGCCGAACTCTTCACCGAAGATGCGACCTACGTCGAGCACTTGTTCGGAACGCTCGGAGGGCGTGAGGCGATTCGCCGCTGGATCACGTCCACGATGGCCGAGAGCCCCAACGACCAGATGAAGT
>JBHHVG010000041.1:0-13289 GCA_046754165.1 Myxococcota bacterium | reverse complement strand
AGCCAGCGGGCCAGCAGCGGCCTGATGAAGATTTCGCCGGTCAGCGCCGCGCTCACCGGGTAACCCGGCACGCCGACAATTGGCGTCTGGCGCACCATTCCGAAGATGACCGGGTGGCCGGGCCGCACCGCGACGACGTCACGGTCCGAGACGCCGATCGTGATGCGCGCGGTCGAGCCGTCGAGCAGCTCGCCGAGCTGCTGACCGACCTGGACGTACTCGCCCACCTCGACGTCGAAGGAGCGAAGGAAGCCGTCGAAGCGCGCGCGGATGGTCTTCTTCGCGAGGTCGTCTCGTGCGCTCGTGAGCTCTGCCCGGGCCTCACGCAGCGCAGCCCGGGCCACGTGCTCGGCATTCTGGGCTGTGTCCAGAGCCGCGAGGCTGGCGGCGCCGCGGTCGGTCAGCGAGCTGCGCCGGTCGAGGTTGGACAGGGCCAGGGCGAGCTCGCTCTGCCGGCGGACCAGGGCGGCGGTGGCCCGCTCCACCGCAACCTCCGCCTGCAGCGGGTCGATCTCGAGGAGGATCTGCCGCGTCTCGACGGTATCGAGCTCCTCCGCTCCGACGGCGGTGACGGGGCCGCGCGTCTCCGCGAAGAGCAGCACCGTTCGGCGTGGTTCGAGGACCCCCGCGACCTCGGCGCGCGAGCGCAAGAACGTGGGCGTCGTGACGAGAGTGCCGACCTCCCGCACCGCGACCGCGGCGCCGACCGCCGCATGCTGCTCCGCTTCCGGCGCCGTCGCGTCGAGCGCGAGGCCGGCGGCGACCAGGACTGCGGCGATGCCGATCAGGATCCAGCGCAGGGACGTCCGCTCTCGCTTGTCAGCCATCGCGCCGCAGCTCGTCGCCACCCCCGGAAGGGGCGTCGATGTAGAGGGCCGCGCGAATCAGCGCGTCGAAGCACGCTTCCAGCCGTTCCGTGGTCGCGTGCTCTGGGTCGAAGGTGGCGCGGTAGAGGAATCCGGCGAGCAGCGCCGCGATACCGTCGTTGAATGCAGCGACATCGGCGTCGGCGGAGAAGGCGCCGCTGCGCTGTCCCGCTTCGATGGCCCCGACGATCTCGGCGCTGCGCTCCGCGAAGAAATCTGTGAGAAACCGGTAGAGACGCTCGCGGGCGACGACGTCACCGGCGACCACACCCCAGGCCTGGTAATGGACCGTCATCCGCGAGGCCATGCGGCCCTGCACCCGCACGAGGCCCTGGAGGACCGCCTCCAGATGGGCGCGCGGGTCGGCGACCTCCCCTTCCCGCGGCGGCTCGAACAGCGCGAGGGACTCCTCGTACGAGTCGATGATCGACGCCAGGAAGAGGTCGCGCTTGCTCTCGAAGAAGTGGTAGAGGGTTCCCTTGGAGACCCGGGCGAGCGCCGCCACCTCCTCCATGCGCGCGCCCTCGACGCCGCGCTTCGCGCAGACCTCGTGGGCGGCCCGGAGGATGCGGGCCCGCTTGTCGGCGTTCGGGGCGCTCGGGGGCGTGGGGGTCACGAGAATCCGGAGTGGAGGGTACTGACCAGTCAGTATCATCTCACGCTACCCGTCCGCCGGGCAACGGGCCACGGGCCACGGGCCACGGGCGGGGATGCGTTCCCCGCAGGGAGACCCGGGACCCGCCACGACGCCGCTGTGAGCGCGTCCGTCACCTGGGGCCCCCCGGATGGCACTTCACTGGACCGAAGCAATGCCGCACGCGCGTGCAAGAGCGGTGGCGAGGCCGCAACACCGCGAGATTTCGGGGCCTTGCCGCGATCCGGGCTCGCGTTCCAGCGGCGGATGGCCGATGGGATAGCGATAGGTGGGGTGAAATTGACCCGTTAGATCGAGAGCAGCGGCGTTCTCTCGCAACTGCGGTGGATAGACGTTCTACATGCAGTGGAAATTCGCCGGAAAAAGGCTGGTAATTCAGGCCCGGAGACCTCAAAATCCGGTGTCGTTCGACGGCCCCCCGAACAGACCGCGGTCTGCTGCCGTCTAACCCGAAGTCCTCTCCTGGGATTCGACGATGTCGAATCGACGACACCATACAGCGCCCATCAGACGCTCGCTGCCTGCCCGAGGTGTCGCGCGCCGTGACGAAGTGAACGAAACCAGATGCGCCTGGGCGGTATCCGAATGAATGAAGCGGAATCGCACCAGGAAATCAGAGGAAAATCGGTGAAACAAGAAGCAACACAGCAGAAGACCGGCGGCGCTGCCAGCGCCGAGGGCGTGCGCGCCACCGCCGGTGCCACCCGTGCGGTCTCGGCGGACGAACTCGATCCCGGCCGGGAGCGCCGACCCCTGGAGTCGTACTTTCAGGAAATCGGCGGCACGCGCACCCTCCGCCGCGAGGAGGAGGTCATCCTCGCAAAGGAGCTCGAGGTCGCAACGGGGGACCTGCGGGACGCGCTGTACGCGATTCCCTGCTGCGCCCAGCACGTGGTCGACCGTTGGGACACCCTCCGCGCGCTGTCCCACACGGGCGCCAAGCTCTCGGAATCCGTCGGCGACGAGGAGACCGGAGAGATCGCGGCCCGGGTCGAGCGCGCCGTCAAGCGTCTTCGCACGCTGCTCGCCCAGCGGGCGAAGGCCAAGGGGCGAGACGCCGCCAAGGAGATCGCGAAGATCGAGGCGAAGATCGCGAAGGAGATGAAGGGCGCACACCTCTCGCTGGTCGTGCTGGCGGAGCTGCGGCAGAAGGTGCTGGGCCTCGCCCTCGACCTGAAGAAGACGCGCCGCGGCACCAAGCGCTTCAAGGAGCTGGAGGCCGAGGCCCAGGTATCGCGTTCGCTCCTGCTCGAGCTCGCGGAAACGGTCGAGAAGGCGCACGACCGCATGACACTCGAGAAGAATCGCTTCATCGAGCACAACCTGAAGCTCGTCGTCGCCATCGCCAAGGACTACCGGAACCTCGGGCTGTCCTTCCCAGACCTGATCCAGGAGGGCAACCTGGGGCTCATCCGCGCGGTGGAGAAGTTCGACCACCGGCGGGGCTTCAAGTTCTCGACCTACGCGGTGTGGTGGATCCGGCAGGCGCTCGTGCGCGCCATCCAGAACCACTCCCGCACGATCCGGCTGCCCTCTCACGTGCACGACCGGCTGCAGCGCAGCCAGCGCGTGCGCGCGGAGCTGACGGGCAAGCTGGGCCGCGATCCGACGCCGGCCGAGCTGGCGCCGGAGCTCGGCACCGACACCGCCGCCCTCGAGGCCCTCGATCTCCTCTCCCGCGAGGCGATCTCCCTCGAGTCGTCGGTGGCCGGCACCGAGAAGCGCCTCGAGGACTTCGTGGCCGATCCGTTCTCGGCCGCTCCGGACAACGGGCTCGACGGCGAGCGCATGCGCTCGGGCGTCGGGCATCTGATCGGCGCGCTGACCCCGCGCGAGCAGCTCATCCTGCGCCTGCGCTACGGCCTGGGCGGCGAGGAGGAGCACACCCTCGAGCAGATCGGGCAGATCCTCGGCCTGTCGCGCGAACGGGTGCGCCAGCTCGAGGCCCGCGCCCTCAAGAAGCTGCGGGAGACGCTGCCGGCCCAGAGCCTGCACCCGATCCTCGAGCCCTAGAAGTCGCGTTTCGCGAGCCGCCGTCCGGCCGAGCCGGGCGGCGGTTGGCGTCTCAGCCGCCGGTGACGGCGAGCCAGGCGAGAAAGGCTGCGCCTACCGCCCAGACGTAGTAGGCGAAGCCGTAGAAGACGCGCGACTGGAGCAGCCGCACGAAACCCCAGATCGCCAGCACGCCGGTGACCAGGGCCGCGACGCCCCCCACGGCGAGCGGCGCGACGCGCTCGGGGTCGATGGCGGAGAGTTCCGGGAAGACGCGAGCGGCCGCTCCGGCGATCGCGACCACGCTCATCAGGAACGAGAACTCGGCGGCCGCGACGGGATGCAGCCCGAGCGCCAGCGCCGCCGCCACGGTCGTACCGCTGCGCGAGATGCCGGGCAGGATCGCCAGCACCTGGGCGCAGCCGATGGCGAAGGCCATGCCCCAGGTCGGCACGTCGGTCCGGGCCCGTTCGATGGTGCTGCGCGTCGTCCACAGAATGCCGCCGGTGGCGATCAGACAGACGCCGGCGACGGCGGGCGCCTCGAACTGGGCCTCGAAGAAATCGCCGAACAGCAGCACCGCGACCACCGCCGGAACCGTCGCGAGCCCCAGCTTGCCGACGTAGGAGAGATCCGCAGGGTTGCGGCGCAGCACGCCGGTCGTCAGCGACGCCACGCGCTGGTGATAGAAGATCAGCACCGACACCAGGGTCGCCACGTGTACGACGATTTCGAAGAGGATTCCCTCCTCGTGCACGCCGAGGACCTGCTGGAGCATCAGCAGGTGGCCCGAGCTCGACACCGGGAAGAACTCGCTGAGCCCCTGGATCGCCCCGAGCAGCAGGCTTTCGAGCGCGTTCATGGGCACACCCCGGGGGCCGAGGCAGACTCCGGGGTCATCGTCCGCCGGCCACCGCAGGCTCGGCCCGGCGCGCGGCAGGGGCCTCCCGCAACCGCTCGCGGGCGCGTTCGATCAACAGGTAGGTGGCGGGAACGACGAAGATCGTGAGCGCGGTCGAAAAGAACATGCCCCCGACGACGGCGATGCCGAGCGGGGCGCGGGAATCGCCGCCCGCTCCCTGCCCCAGCGCGATCGGCAGGATGCCCGCCATGGTCGCCAGAGCCGTCATCAGGATCGGGCGGAAGCGCGAACGCGCCGCCTCGCGCACCGCGTCCTCGATGGAAGATCCGCGGTCCCGCAGCTGGTTCGCGAACTCGACGATCAGGATCGAGTTCTTCGTGACGAGGCCGATCAGCATCACCATGCCGATCTTGCTGAAGAGGTTCAGCGTCGTGGGCTTGCCGAGGACATCGACCAGCTTCAGCGCCACGATGGCCCCGGTGAACGAGAACGCCACGGCCACCAGGATCGTCAACGGGTGCACGAAGCTCTCGAACTGCGCGGCGAGCACGAGGTATACGACGAGCACCGCCAGCAGGTAGGCGAAGGTGAGCGCGCTGCCAGACTCCAGGAACTTCTCCGCCTCGCCCTCGAACACGAATGAGGTGCCCTCGTCCGGCAGCACGTCGCGGGCGACGTCTCGGGCGATCTGCATGGCGTCTCCCTGGGCGACGCCGTCGGTGAGGTTCGTGGAGATCAACGCCGAGCGCTGGCGGTCGGTGTGGGGGATCTCTCGGGGCGCGATGGTCTCGCGGGATCTGGCAAAGGAGGACAGCGAGATCAGGGCGTCGTTCTTGCCCCGCACGCTGATCAGCATCAGATCGCGCGGGTCGTCGCGGCCGGCGTGCTCGAGCTGGGCCATCACGTTGTACGTCTCGCCGCCGAGCTTGAAGGTCGAGAGGTCGAGGCCGCCCAGCATGATCTGGAGGGTCGTGGCCACGTCGCGCATCGACACGCCGAGGTCGCTGGCGCGGTTGCGGTCGATTTCGACCTCGAGCTGCGGCTTGTTCAGGTAGAGGTTCGTCGTGACGTTCCCGAAGCTCGGATCGTCGCGAAGGCGCCGCATGATCTCCTCGGAGTGCCGCGCGATGTCGCGCAGATCCTCACCCCGGATCGCGAAGGATACCGGTGAGGCGCTGAAGCCCGAGAGCATCGACGCACCGGCCGGCAGCGCAGTGATACCCGGAACCTTCTCGAGCATCGGGCGGAGGTCCGTGACGATCTCCTCCTGGCCGCGATCGCGCTCGGAAGCGGGCACCAGCATGGCGATCAGGATGCCCTTGTTCACCTGCCCCGGAATGCCGATGCCGAGCGACACCACCGAGAGAACGCGCTCGACCTCCGGCATGGCCTCGAGGAGCTTCTCGGCCTGTCGCTGATAGCGGTCCATGTACTCCATGGTCGCGCCCTCGGGCCCCTGGGTGAACACGAAGATCGTGCCGCGATCCGATGGGGGGATCAGCTCCTCTTTCATCAGCGGATAGAGCCCGACCCCGACGGCGAGCCACAGCGCGCCGATCCCGACGTAGACGTAGGGACGGGAGAGGATCGGCCGGAGCGTCGCCGTGTAGGCGCGCTGGAGCGCCTCGACGAGCTTCGCGAAGCGGGCCTTGAGGCCCGTCTCCCGCTGTCGCCGCACGACCATCGCGCACAACGCCGGCGAGAGGGTGACCGCGACGAAGCCCGAGACCGCGAGGGCCGCCGCGACGGTGACCGCGAACTCCCGAAACAGGCGGCCGGTGGTGTCGGTGAGAAAGGTGAGCGGCAGGAAGACCGCCACGGCGGAGACCGTCGCCGCCACGACCGCGAAGGATATCTCGGCCATGCCGCGCCTGGCGGCCGTGACGGGCTCCGCGCCCTGCTCGACCCAGCGCATCACGTTCTCGAGCACCACGATGGCGTCGTCGACCACCAGACCGATGGCGAGCGTGATGCCCATGAGCGTCAAGGTGTTGATGGTGAAGCCCAGGAAGTAGAGGACGGCCAGGGCGCCGAGGATCGACACCGGGATCGCCACCGCCGGGATGAGTGTCGCGCGGAACGAGCGCAGGAAGACGTAGATCACCAGGACGACGAGAATCGCCGCCTCGAAGATGGTGCGGGTGACGTCGCGGATCGAATCGCGAATGAAGCGCGAGCCGTCGAAGGCGACCTGCAGCTTCATGCCCGCCGGCAGCTCGCTCTCGATCCCGGCGATCTCTGCCTTCACCGCCTCGGCCACCTCGAGGGTGTTGGCCGTGGACTGTTTCACGATGCCGAGCCCGATGCCCGGGTTGCCGTCGAAGCGGACGAGCTTGCGCACGTCCTCGGGGCCGACCTCGACGCGGGCGACGTCCTCGAGCCGCACCGGGCGCGCGCCGGCATCGGACAGGATGAGGTTCTGGAACTCGTCCGCCGTCGTGAGCTCGCCCAGGCTCCGGACCGTGAACTCCGTGTCCGACGACTCGAGCCGGCCGGAGGGAATGTCCACGTTCTGGCGCTCGAGCGCTTCGGCGACCTCGGCGATGGTCAGGTTCTGGCCGTGCAGGCGGTGGTTGTCGATCCAGATTCGCATGGAGTAGCGGCGTTCACCGCCGATGAAGACACTGGCGACGCCCGGTAGCTTCGAGAGCCGGTCGACGATGCGGGTCTCGGCGTGCTGGGTGAGCTGGACCTGGTCGTAGCGATCTCCCGAGAGCGCGAGCCACATCACCGCGTTGGAGTCCGAGTCGCGCTTGGCGACGACGGGCTCGTCGATCTCTTCGGGCAGCTTGTTGCGGATGCGCGACACCCGGTCGCGAACGTCGTTGGCCGCCGCCTCCAGGTCGCGGGTGAGCTCGAACTCCAACGTCACCAGGGAGACCTGCTCGCGGCTGATCGACGTCACGTGCTTGACGCCGGAGATGCCGTTCAGCTGGTCCTCGAGCACATCGGTCACCGAGGTCTCGACGACCTCCGGCGCCGCGCCCGGGTAGACCGTCGTCACCGAGATGATCGGCGGGTCGATGTCGGGCAGCTCGCGGTTCTGGAGCCGCGTCACGCTGATGACCCCCACCAGCGCGATCACCAGCGACATCACCGTGGCCAACACGGGTCGCTCGATGCAGACCTCCGAGATCCTCACGTGCCTTCCCCGGCGGCCTCCCCCGGCTTCGGCGCGCGGCGAGCCTGCCCCGAGAGGTCGCGCGGCGCGGCGGCGATCTTCGAGCCCTCGCCGACCTTGTGGGTGCCGGACGTGACGACGGTGTCACCCGGCTGCAGGCCCATCGTCACCTCGACGTTGCCCCCGCTGCGCAGACCCGTCTCGATCGGAATGCGCTCGACGGTGTCCTCCTCGGTCACGCGCCACACGAACGGGCCGTGCTGGTCGAAGACGACCGTCGATTCGGGCACCACGATCGCCGCGTCGCGCCTTCCCACTTCGAGGTCGAGGTCGGCGAAGAGCCCGGGTCGGAGACGGTGGTCCTCGTTTGGCACCCAGGCCTTCAGGATCACCCGCCGCGTGGCGGGGTCGATCGTCGGGGACACCACGAAGACCTCACCGGGGAAGCGCTCTCCCGGGTAGGGCGCGACGCGGGCCTCGATCTTCATGCCCGGCTTCGCGATCGAGAGGGCGATCTCGCTCAGGGCGAAGGAGAGCTGGAGGCGGTCGATCGAGTCGATCGAGACGAGGGGGTCTTCGTCGCTCACGAGGTCGCCCGGCGCCACTTTCCTGAAGCCGACGACGCCGTCGAAGGGAGCGCGGATCTGGGTGCGCTCGAGCTCGACCCGCGCCCGGGCCGTGCGCGCCCGCGCTACCTCGAGCTCTGCGACGGCCTCGTCGCGATTGGCCTGGGAGACCGCGTCGCGGCGGATCAGCTTCTGGGCGCGGAGATTCTCGTGCTCTTCCAGCGACTCGAGGGCGATGGCCTCGCGAAGCGCCGCCCGCTGGCTGTCGTCGCGCAGGCGGATCAGCAGCGCGCCCTGCAAGACGTCGTGTCCCTCCTCGAAGAGCACCTCCTCGACCACCCCGTCGATCTCGGACTTGAGCACCACCGAGAACTCGGCGTCGAGCTGGCCGCTGAAGGTGGCGACGTCGCGCAGCGGCCCGGACTCGACACGCATCACCTCGACGGTCCAGACGCGGCGGGCGTGCCCGCCGGAGTCCGGGGTGCCGTTCGCGTCGCAGCCCAGCGCGAGGGCGGCCAGCAGCGCCAGGAGATTCCGTGAGAGGCGGGGGACGGGGCGATAAGGCATCGGGGGGAAGGTATCGAAAGCGACCCTCCCGAGGTAGTTTCCTACCGGTTGCTGCCGACTCAACTCCCAGTCGGAAGGGCGGATCTTCTCCGATGTGGTAGAAAGGCGACCTCGCGGCCGCCCGCCGCCGGAGGAGCCCGTGATCGTCGCCTGCCTCGATCTCGAGGGAGTCCTGATTCCAGAGATCTGGATCCACTTCGCCGAGCGGACCGGCATCGAAGAGCTGCGCCGCACGACGCGCGACGAGCCCGATTACGACGTGCTGATGAAGCGCCGCCTCGAGATCCTGGCGGACAACGGCCTGGGGCTTCCGGACATCGAGGCGGTGATCGCTGGCCTAGAGCCCCTGCCCGGCGCCGCAGACTTCCTCCGCTGGCTGAAGCAGCGCTCCCAGGTGGTGATCCTGTCGGACACCTTCTACCAGTTCGCCAAGCCGCTGATGGCGCAGCTCGACTTCCCGACGCTCTTCTGCCACGACCTCGTGATCGCCGACGACGGCCGTGTCGCCGACTATCGCCTGCGCATGCCGGATCAGAAGCGCGCTGCGGTGAAGGCGCTGCACGGGCTGAACTTTCGCGTGGTCGCCGCGGGAGACTCCTACAACGACACGGCCATGCTCGGCGAAGCGGACGCCGGCATCCTGTTCCGACCGCCGGACAACGTCGTCGCCGAGTTTCCCCAGTTTCCCGTGGCCCGGAGCTACGACGACATGCAGACCGAGTTCTCGGCCGCTGAGGAGAGCGTCCGATGAGGCGCGTCGGCCCGACCTCTCGGTGCCTCGCCGCAGCGGCGCTGCTGCTGTCGCTGCTCGCCTGCGGATCGTCCGAGCCGGTACCGGAACCCGCGCCCGCGCCGGAACCTGCGCCCACCCCTGTGGCCCCCGCGCCACCCTCGGAGCCCGCAGCGCAACCGGCAGCGGAGCCGGCGCCGGCACCGCCCCGCGAAGCGGGGCCACCCAACGACGCGGAGCTCGGAAAGATGTCCTACGCGGTGTTGTGCGCCAGCTGTCACGGCGCCGACGGCAAGGCACAGACCCCGATCGCCGACGCGCTCGATCCACGTCCGACGGCCCACAGCGATGGCAGCTACATGAACGGGCTCTCCGACGACTACCTCTTCCGCATCATCGACGAGGGCGGCGCCGCCGTGGGCAAGTCTCCGCTGATGGCACCCTGGGGCGGGTCGCTGTCGGACGAGCAGATCCGGCAGGTCGTGGCCTACATCCGCTCGCTGGCGCTGCCGCCATACCAGCCGCCTACGCCCTGACGGCCTCCATCGGACGGGTCGGCTGCGCCGTCGCGATGCCCGCGTCGCGCTCGGCGTCGACCTTGAACATGCGGTTGCCGCCGGGCTGATACGTGATCACGAGCGCTCGGCGCGCCTCGTCGGAGGCGTTCGGCTGGGATCCGTGCACCGAATGGGGGCTGAAGAACACCAGGCTCCCGGCGGATACCTCGATCGCGACCTGGTCCGCCTCCTCGTAGGCATCGGGATGCGTGAACAGCGGGTCGAGCGCGCCGTCGCCGCCCAGGCCGGGAAGCAGACCCCGACGGTGGCTGCCGCGAATCACCCGGAAGCAGCCGTTGCCCACGTGGGCGTCATCGAGAGACACCATCACGTTGGGCAGACGGTGGAGCTCATCGAAGAAGTGCGCCCAGTAGGGCGAATCCTGGTGCCAGCGGAAGCGCGAGCCCTCGCGCGGTCGTTTCAGATTCAGCTTGTCCGTGAAGAGAGCCACACGCTCGGAGCCGACGAGCTCGCGTGCCGGCTCCACCAGGCGCGGATCGTCGATCAATCGATCGAGTCGCGATTCGAGGTGGTGAAAGGGCTCGACCACTCGGATCGTGTCGGAGCCGGGCGCGTGCTCGAACTGGATGGTGGTGCGCGCCGCTTCGCGGTAGCGGTTGCCCTCGATGCGGTAGTCGTCGCCGTCCGGAGCAGCTGCCGCCGCTTTCGCGGCTGCGCGTTCCGCCGCGTCGCGCAGCTCCGCGATTTCCTCCGGCGCGAAGGCGCGCTCGCGGACGAAGAAGCCGTCCTCGGACCAGGCCCGGCGTTCGGCTGGCGTGAGTGCAAATGCTCCGGGCTGCACGAGACGGGTTCCTCCAGTCGGCGGGTCGGGCGCCCGATTTCGTACCGGGCCGGGATGGTCCGATCCTTTCTCGTCGGACGCAAGGCCCGCCGAGCCCGTCAGGCGTCCGCCGCCGGCAGGGCGAAGACCACACAGGTGCGCCCGCCGCTGCGCGAGCAGCCGAACGCGCCACCCTGGCCGGCGAGCAGGGTGCGCGCGATGGCGTGGGCGAGGGGTCGGCCGCACAGCACCCCGGCGTCCTCGTCGCGCTCCGGGCGCCCGTGGTCCTCCACTTCGAAGGCCACGCGCTCGCCGTCCGCGCGGGCTCGGACCCGCGCTTCGCCCGGGCCGTCCGCGGCGGCGAGGCCGAAGAAGATCGCGTTGAGGAGCAGGTGGTGCAGCACTTCCGCGGCAACGGCGACATCCGGGAGATCCGCCGCCGAGTCGAGGTCGATGGCAACCCGCGCGTCGAGACTCGCGTCGAGCCCGCGGCGCAGGCCGCGGAGCATCTCGACGGGATCCGTCGGCAGGGTCTGCACCGACGACGCATCGAGCAGCGGCCGCACCAGCGCGAGCAACGACCCCGCGCGCGCAGAGATCTCGGAAATGCGCTCCGAAGCCGTAGCGAGAGCGGGGTCGTCTCGCGACGCATCGAGGAGACTGGCTTCGAGACGCGCCGCAGCCAGCAGGTTCCCGACCTCGTGACACAGCGCGAAGACGAGCTCGTCGGGGGTGGCCACCCGTCCGTGGTCGCGTTGCATTCGCGCTGCTTCCCTCCGAGATCGCGGCGGAACGCTTGCACACCCGCGCGCCGCGCCGCCTCGCCATTGCGCGGGTATACTACGCCTTTTCCCTCCTCCCTCCCTCGAATCGCGGTACGAGTCGACACACGGAGCTGCCCGATGAACCCCGCGGTCCTGCGCGGTCGCGAGCACACGGTCCTGGGAGCGGTCGCGACGATCGCCGAGGGACGCTGCGCCGTTGCGTTGTCCCGCGGCGGCGCGGCGAAGACCTACCCCCACAGCGACCCCAACGAAGACGCTGTCGCCTTCGCCGAGGGCGCCGGCGGCATCCTCCTCGCCGCGGCCGACGGCCACGGGGGCTGCACCGCCGCCGAGGTCGGGATCGAGCGCCTGCTCGAGCGCAACGCCAACCAGTGGACCGCCAGCGACGCGGCGGGCCTCGAGGCACTGTGGCCGACCGCGGCGCGTTCGGCCCTGGAGGACGTACACGGCGCCATCGTGCGGGCCACCGCCCGAAGCGGCGCAGCCGCGTCTGTTACGACTCTCGCCTTTGCGGTGCTGCGCGAGTGCGACGACCTGTTCGCGTTCGCGTCGATCGGCGACAGCCACATCTTCCGAGTCGAGACACACGCCGCTTCGGACCTCGCCTTCGATCCCGGCACACCGACCGCGTTCCTGGGCATCGCGAAGGATTCAGCAGACCGCCTGCGCGAGAAGTGCGTCGCCGGCGTGACGCGCCTCTCCGGCGTTCGCGCGGCGGTGCTCGTCACCGACGGGATCTCCGAATCCGGCATCGGCGTGTCGGACCCGGAAGGCGCGGTCGTGCAGGCGATGGCCGCCGCCGCCGGCGCCGAACGCGACCTCCGCCCGCTGGTCGGCGCCCACGAGACCGTCGAGACGGCGCTCGCCGCACACCGGACCCACCGGGCCGGAGACAACGTCGCCTGCGCCGTCGCCTGGCTCGCGTGATCGGCGGCCTTGGCTAGGAGAGACCCGCGAGCAGATCCACCACCCGGACGGCGATGGCCGGGGCCGCGGTCAGACCCGGCGATTCGATGCCGATCAGGTTGACGAAGCCGGGCGCGCCGTCGTCGGACTCCTCGGCGATGACGAAGTCGCGAAACTCCTCACCGGGGCCCGCGAGCTTCGGTCGAATGCCGGCGAAGTCGGGAGCCAGCTGAGCGGCGTCGACACCCGGAAGATAGGGCTGCACGGCGGTGGCGAACTGCGGGGCCTTGGCGGGGTCGACGGCGTAGTCGAGGGAGTCGACGTACTCGCTGTCCGGGCCGAAGCGGATCCGCCCACCGAGATCGAGGGTGGCGTGGACGCCGAGCCCGGGCCCGGCCGGCACCGGGTACACCAGGTGATTCACGGCGATCGGCGCTCCCGGAGCCAGGGCGAAGTAGTCCCCCTTGCACGGGTGCAGGCGATAGCCCCGGGCGTCGACGTCGAAGCCCGCGCGCGCCGCCACCGCGTCGGCGGCGAGGCCCGCGGCGTTGACGACGGCGGCGGCCCGCAGAGCGTCGACATTCCCGTCGCCCCCGCGCGCGGCGACGCGATAGCCGCCCCCTGTGCGCTCGATCTCCAGCACGTCGGTCCGGAGCGCCAGCACGGCGCCGTGGGCTTCGGCTTCGGCCGCGTAGGAGAGTGCCAGGGCGTGCGCGTCTACGATGCCGGTCTGCGGAGAGAGCAGTGCCGCGACGGCGGTGACGTCGGGCTCCCGTCGCCGGATGTCCGCGGGGCGGAGGAAGCCCAGCTCGGGAACGCCGTTGGCGTGGGCGCGCGCCCTCAGGGTTTCGAGCACCTCGACTTCGCCCCGCTGCGGGCCGACGGCTTCGGCTTCGTCGCC
>JBHHVG010000040.1:0-13423 GCA_046754165.1 Myxococcota bacterium | reverse complement strand
TCCTCGCGTGGCGGCGGGGCGCCGGCCGCACTCACGTCGGCGAGGGCGGCGGATCGATCTGCGGCGCCCGCCTCGGCCAGTTCGAGCGCGGCCATCGCCTCGTCGCGCGCGGTCTGCACCTCGCGCTCGAGAGTCTCGATCGTCCGCATCATCTCCGCATTCTCTCGCGAGAGCTGCTCCATCTGCCGCCTGATGGCGGCGAGGTCATCGGGGAACGCGTCTGCACGTGCGCTGACGAGCGGCGCCACCAGGAAGGTCGCGACGAGCATCCAGCGCACGGTGATTGCATCGTAGTCGTGTCGCATCGTTGTGTACTCCCTCGCCTGGCGGCGGAGCGCCAGGCGGACGACCCGGCCCTCCGTTCCGCGGCGCTGCGTGGCCGCGGAAGCGGAGGTGTTGGTACCGAAACCCCGGGCGGGGCCCGTCAGGTTTCGCGTTGGGGGGCGGGAATTCAGGCGGATGCGGGCGGTGCGCGGGTTCGCGGGATTGCCACGTCCGGCGATCCAGGAAGCGGATCGGGCGCCCCGACCTCGAGCGCCAGGGCCGCGGGAACCGCCCGGGCGCAGCGCAGACAGACCGGATGCTGGAGCCCCGTGCGGGCCTGCGCGAGTCCCAGGCAGAGGGCGCAGCTGCGGGAGCCGTGATGCGTGAAGTGCAGCGCGCCGTCCGGAGCACTCCGGGCGATCTTCGCGGTGTCGTGGCTCGAGGCCCGATGGGACCACTGCTCGGAGTGGACGTACGACGTCACCGCCAAGAACATCGTGGCGAGCAGCGCATAGCCACTCCGACGCGCCAGATCCCACGATCGGGTTCGGTTCCCAGCAGGTGCCACGATGCAACGGTTACCGCAGGGTCCGGGTTCCTGCTAGTCGGCGCGTTTCGGATGGCCCGAAGGCAGGACGATCGCCTCCACGCGCTGCTGCGCCAGGCGGATGAGCGCCGGGTAGCCTGCGATCCAATGGATGTTGCGGGGCGCGATGCCGCGGTCGCGGAGCTGCGGAAACTCGCCCGCCAGAGAGCGCACATCCTCCTCGTCACCGGAGAGCACCGCGGCCATCACCATCTCCTGGGCGACGACCCGAATCTCCTCGGCGGGCAGATCGGGGTTTCGCGCCAGGAACTCCCGTGCGTAGAGGGTGCGGTAGGGAATCGTCGGGCGCCGCGACCGGAGGATCCGGATGACATCGCCGGAAGGCTCGATGGTCGCCACCAGCTCGTGGCTCGCGAGCTCGGCGAACTCCCGATAGGCGGCGTCGCCGTTCACAATCAGGAAGTCTGCATTCTCGACGACCGCTTCGCGCGAAAGGCTGCCGTAGTAGCCATGCCAGCCACAGCGGCGGTTGTAGGTGTTGATGGCGGCGAGGAAGAAGAGGTCCTCGAACTGAGCGAACGGAATCCGGTCCGAGAAACGCGATGGATCGTGGAAGCTGCCGAGGTCGAACGTCACGCCGGGGAAACCCTGCCAGGTCAGCGCCAGCGCCTCGTTCGGGGGAAATCCGGCGACCGCGACGTTGTGGTCGTAGTTCCAATGGAGTTGGCGGAGGTCGTCGGGCGTCCGATCATGGCTCCCCGGTCCGCCCGCCAGGAGCATGCGGTCGCGAATCTGCTCGTAGTGGATGGAGCGATCCATGAAGTACAGCGACGGCACGATCCCGGACGTCACTGCGGCGTACTGCACAGCGGCCAGGGCCAGCGCCGCCACCGTCCCCGCGGCGCGGAGGGCGCGCCTCGGCAGGCCTTCGATGCCCAGCACCAGCAAGAGGACTCCCGGGACGACGCAGGTCGCAACGTGCCGCGGCTCCTTCAGGGGGTGCGCGATCAGCAGCAGCATGGGTCCGATGAACCACAGCCACAGCGTGGCCCGGGGAGTTGCGAGGTCGCGCAGGCCGATCGCGCGCCAGCGCCGCGCCGACGCGGCAATCGGGAAGATCAGCAGAGGGGTCAGCAGCCACAGGATCGAGCGGCCGATCTCGCCGAAGTAGTACGTCGCAGACTCCCACGACCACGGCTCCGGTGGGCCCATCAGGAACATGAAGGGCAGCGCGGTGCTGACGAGGTTCCAATAGTACCCGAGCGACGGGGAGAAGACGCTGGCGTGAATCGCCATGGCGAAGGCGGGCGGCACCACCGCCGCCGCCAACAGCCACGCCGCCTCGGATCTTCGTCGCGCCGCGAGCCGGCCGAGGGCCGCGCCGGCGAGGGGCGGTACGACGAACAGCGGGAAGGTCGTCTTCGTCATGAAGCCCAGGACGTAGAAGGCGGCGAAAGCGAGGCCCGACCTCCACTGCGGCTCCCGCAGGAAGCGCAGCAGGGTCACGAATGCGACCGTGGCGATGGCTGTCAGCGTGAACTCCACGTAGAGGGTGCGCGAGAGGCCGAGCAGCATCGGGGACGAGAGGATCAGCAGCGCGACCAGCGGGGAGGGCGTCCGTACCGCCAGCTCCCGGCAGAGCGCGTGGATGCCCGCGAGCAGCAGCAGCAGGGCCGCGATGTTGACCCAGAGCGAGCCCGCGACCGAGGCGTCGAGGGCCAGCGCCGGCAGCGTGAAGAAGGGGAAGATCGACGGAATCTCGAAAGAATCGAAGCGCTCTCGGCCCTCGAGGAAGCCGCTGGCGAACTCGTAGTACTGGTACGGGTCCATCCACGAGAAGACGTCGCGCTCCCGGGTGTCGAGGTGGAAATCGAGGACGAAGAGCGCCACCAGGACGGCGAATCCGATCCACAGGCCTGCTCTGGGGCGGTGCTTCCATGCTTCGAGAAAGGCGGGCTCCGACATCCGCGCGGGAGGGTAGGGAACGGCGGAGCGGCGCGGTGCCTCGGCGGGCAAGAGGTCTGCCCGTGGGGGGACGGGTGCTCCCGGATGTGGGTGTTCTGATAGCTTCGTGGCCCGCCGCCGACTGAACGGGGACGATTTGCTGCATGCCCACGGAATCCGATGACAGGCCCACGAGTCGACCCGCGCGCGGGCACCTGGCCGCGGCCGGCGGGCTCTTCGCGTTCGCGGCCCTGACGTGGGCGGCACCGGGGCTGCTGGCGCCGTGCGCCGCCGCGCTCGGAATCTCCGCGGTGGCGCGCCGGGCCGGTGGCGGGTGGGGGCGCCCGAACGAGGCCCCGCTGCTTTGCGCAGCCGGAATCGCGGCCGTTCTCGCCATCGCGTTGGTCCACTTCGCGCTCGTCACGTCCGGAACCGGCGAGCTGCTTGCCGAATCGATGCTCGGCAGTGCGTACGACGCGCTCGGTCGCAGCCTCCTCTCCGGGGACACGGAGATTCCGCGCTCAGCGATCCGCTGGGAGGCGTTCATGGTGGACGGGCGACCGGTGATGTACTTCGGCGCCTTTCCGGCGCTCTTGCGCATCGCGCCCAACGCGCTGCTTCCGTCCTTCGCGGGTCTGTGGTCGCCGATGGCGGAGTTCCTGGCCGCGATGCTCTGCCTGCTCGCCTTCCTCCTCATCCTCCAGGGCGCGCTCGCCGCGAACCCGCGGCTCGCGAACGGGCAGAAGCGCTGCCTGCTGACCCTCTCCCTGCTGGGATTCGGCTTCGGGTCGCCGCTCTTCTTTCTCGCCAGCGAGGTCTCGATCTACCACGAGGCGGTGTTCTGGGGGCTGTGCTGGGGACTCTTCGGGATCACCTTCGCGCTGCGGCTGCTGCGCGGGCCGGCTGTGCGACTGCGGGATCTTCTCGGTCTGTCCGTCGTCGCGGGAGCGGCACTGCTCTCTCGCGCCACCTTCGGCGGCCCGCTCTACCTGCTCGTGGCGTGGTTCGGGCTCGTCGCATGGCGGGACGGGCCGGCCCGAACGCGCCCGTACGCGGCGCTGGCGGTCGCGCCGGCGGCGGCGGCGTTGGCGTTCCAGCTCTGGTACAACGAGGACCGTTTCGGCTCCATCACGACCTTCATCGACTTCCAGTACCTCGGCTATCTCGCCCGCGACGCGGCGTCGTGGAGCGCGCTCCAGGAGAACGGTGTCTTCAGCGTCCAACGCCTCCCCACGGCGCTGACGGCGTACTTCGGGGCACTGTCGACGGACTGGAGCGGGGGCTTTCCGTGGCTCCGCGTGGCGCCGATCGGTGATCTCGATCCGAGGCTGTACCCGCCGATCTTCGACCACTTCGCGATCTCGCTGACGTTCTCGGCGGGCTGGCTAGCACTCGGCGGAATCGTCGGAACGCTTCGCCTCTTCGCGACACGCCACGCTGTCGCCTGGCGGCTCGCGGCTTTCGCTTGGCTGGCCCAGACCGCGCTCGTGCTCTGCTACTACATCGTGGCGCAGCGCTACGCGGCGGACTTCGTGCCGTTCTTCGCGTTCGGCTACGCGGTCCTGCTGGGCGGCGCCGGCGGGACCCGCGTCGGCCGCCTGTGGATTCCGTGCCTGGCCACACTGGTCGCAGTTGCCGTCCTCGTCACGACGCTCGGGATCCTGGCGTACCCGAAGCACCGCGACCTACCGCAGCGGATCTTCGGCACCGCCAGCACCGCGGCGCCGGACGATCAATCCGCGCCGTGTGGAGTCGGAACCAGGATCGTGAAAAATCCCGTGCGGCCCCCGGGCAGCGCATAGTTTTCCTTCACCCAGCGGGCCAGCTCCGGCGCGAGAGCGTCCACCGTGCGTTCCGGATCTCCGTCGAAGGCGCGACCGGGCCAGACGACCAGGGCTGGCGGGGAGGCTTCGAGCTCCGCGATGGTGCGGCGCTCCTCCTCGGAATCGAGGAAGGTCCCGGGCATCAACACGTCGTGTCGCCCGGCGCCGTTCCGCTCGGCGAGTACGTAGAGGATGGGAGAGGCGCTGAGGTCGAGGATCTCCTGGTCCGGCCGTGTCCAGCTTCGGATCCTCTCGACGGCGGTGTCGAGGGTCCGTGCCCACGACTCGGAGCTCCCGTACACGCGGCCGCCGAGGGAAGCGAAGGGCGCCGTTCCGCGGTCGCCCGGGCCGATGGTGCGGTCGGCTCCGAGGAGCAGGATCCACGCGGCGAGGACGCCGAGCACCGTGCCGGCCGATGCGAATCGCCGCGCGCCCGACGTCGGACGAGCGCCGGAGGCCATTCGGACGAGCAGGCCCGTCGCGTGGGCCAGCAGCAGGCAGGGCGGGGGAATCGTCATGTCGAGGTGCGCGTCGTCCGACCGTCCGAAGGCACGCGTCAGGTAGAGGCCTCCCCAGATCACGACCGTCAGCAGGAAGACGTGCTGGAAGCGCTCGCCCCGCGCGAGGGCGCGCAGCCACAGTCCGAACAGCGCGAGGGCGTAGCCGCCGAAGAGCAGAGGATAGAGCCTGAACTGGAGGGCGACGAAGGCATCGGAGATCGCGTCGCGCGTGAATCCCCCGCCGAGCTCGAGCGCCGGCACCGGCAGGCTCATCGCTGCCGATCCCAGCACCGCGCGCACGACCACCTCGTTCCACAGGGTTTCGAGGCCGACCCCGTGGGCCAGGTAGGCCAGGACCGGAACCAACGAGCACAGGAAGCCGAGCAGCAGCCCCCCCGCATCCCGCAGCCAAGCGCGTCCCGGAAGCCCGGCGGCGAGCACTCCGATGCCGAGGGCGATGCCGACCGCAGCCGCCGGCTCGAGGCGAAACACCGCGGCGACCCCGGTGAGCAGGCCCGCGGCGAAGGTCCAGAACACGCCACCGCCGTCGAGGCGTCGTCCGAACGCGAGCAATGCGAGCCCGCTGAAGATCAGGAAGCGGTAGCCGAACAGGTAGTGCCAAAGGTGGGAATCCGGCGCGGCGACCGCGAGCATCGCCGCTCCCAGCAGTGCGAACGCGGGCGGCATGACGCGGCGCCCGAGGAAGTAGAGCGCGACCACCATCGCCGTCGCGAAAGCCGCATTCACCGCGCGGGCTGCGACGACGCCTGGTGGGTCGATCCAGCTGCCGAGCCACGCGGGCAGGAGCTGGCCCGGTGGATAGCCGAAGAAGACGTCGCGATAGAGCAGGCCGCCCTGGTGCAGCTGGCGCGCCGCGTAGAGCATCCAGCCCTCGTCGATGCGGTTCAATCCGTGGTGCAGGAAGAGAGACTCGTACGACGCGCTCATCACCACGAGCAACGGCAGCTGCCACCGGGCGGGATCGCGGGTCCGGTCAGGGGACATGGGCTCTCGATGTTCCTCGCCTCGTGCTGCGTCACCCGCGAGAGGCTCGCCTCGTCGCTCGACGCGAGCGCTCTGGCGACGTTCGGTGTTAGAGGCGACCGCGGAGAATCTGGAGCACGCGCCGCAGGGGTTCGGCGGCGCCCCACAGCAGCTGGTCGCCGACGCTGAAGGCGCCGAGGAAGTCGCCGCCCATGCGAAGCTTGCGGACGCGGCCGACGGGCACCCGCAGGCTGCCGCTGACCCGCGCCGGCGAGAGCGTCGTCACGCTGGCTTCCTGGTCGTTCGGGATGACGTCGACCCAGTCGTTCGCGTCGGCCAGGGCACACTCGATCTCATCGAGCGGCACGTCGCGCCGCAGCTTCACCGTGAAGGCCTGGCTGTGGCAGCGCATCGTGCCGACCCGGACGCACACGCCGTCCATCGGAATTCGCGCCGCCCCGGAATTCCCCAGGATCTTGTTGCCCTCGGCGTAGGCCTTCCACTCCTCGCGGGTCTCGCCGCCGTTCCTCTTGGCGTCGATCCAGGGGATGAGGCTGGCCGCCAGGGGCACGCCATTCTGCTCGACCGGAAAGCGGTCGGATGCGAGGGTCTCCTGCACCCGGCGGTCGACGTCGAGAACGGCCGACGCCGGATCTGCCAGCAGGTCGCCGCTGGCTTCACCCAGGGCGCGCATCTGCTCGACCAGCTCGCGCATGGCGCGCGCGCCGGCGCCGGACGCGGCCTGGTAGGTCATGGTGGAGAGCCACTCGACCCAGCCCTCGCGAAAGAGACCGTGCAGCGCCATCAGCATCAGGCTGACGGTGCAGTTGCCGCCGATGAAGTTGCGCTGGCCCTCCGCGATGGCGCGATCGATGGTGTTGCGGTTCACCGGGTCGAGGACGATGGTGCAATCGTCGTCCATGCGCAGGGCCGACGCCGCGTCGATCCAGCAGCCCTGCCAGCCGCTCTCGCGGAGCTGTGGAAGCACCTGCTTGGTGTAGTCGCCGCCCTGGCAGCTCACGACGGCAGCGTGGGCCGCGAGCGCACGCAGGTCGTAGGCGTCGGCCAGCGGTGGAGCGGCGGGGCCGACCTCAGGGGCCGGACGGCCCACCTGGGAGGTCGAGTAGAAGACCGGGGCCAGGCCCTCGAAGTCCCCCTCGGCGGCCATGCGCTCGAGCAGGACCGAGCCCACCATTCCACGCCAGCCGACGAATCCGACGTCCGAGATCTCCATGATGGAGATTCAGTAGCAAAATCGCGTACTCGCGGCACGACGGGAAAGGCGGTGTCGCGCGATCAGCGGCGCAGGGGCCGTCGCTGCTCGAAGCGGAACGCCGCGCCGCGGCTGCTCTTCGCGAGCGTCAGCTCGGCGGGGGCATCCCGCGGCTCCGATTCCGGGTCGATCACCACGTCCCAGGCGAGGCGCGCATCGCGGGGGTTCCGAACCGGCTCACATCGCGCGCGCGGATTCGTGCAGCTGGCGATGGCGTCGAGCGCCGAGTGCGGTGCCTGACCGAGTCCTGCGAACCAGGAGTAGCCGTCTCCTTCCGCGAGCGCCGGGCAGTCGCGGATGGCGATGCGCGCCTTGCGGGGACCGGAGATCTCGACGCGGAAGTCGACGTAGCTCCGCGGATGGAAGCACGGGTGGAGCTGGAACGTCTTCGCCACCGCCTCGATGCCTCCGCCGCGGATCGCCATCACCTCGTGCAGGCGCGTGGCTGTGAGTGCGGCGATGCCGGTCCACTGCGCGGCTCCCAGTTCGGCAGCCGCGCGGTCGTCGAGCCGCTGGGCCGCGCATATCAGGAAGGCGCGGGAAAGAAGCAGGCTCTGCAGCGCGAACTCCTGGATTGCGACGACCAGTGCGCGGTGGCACAGGTCTTCCAGCTGGAAGTGAGGATCGAATGCTCCCGAGTAGTCGGTCCAGCCGCCCGGCTCGCCGTCCACGTCCGGGACGTCGATCGCGATGGCTGCAAGCTTCGAGCGTCGCACGATCTCGAGGTTGGGGTGCTGCGCGAACGATTCGGCTTCGTCCTCGATGAAGACGGACCACCGGCAGGCTGGAGTCCGCCCCGCCGGAACCCGTGGCGGTCGGTGGATCGGGCGCATCTTCATGTTCGGATGGGTGGCCGCCGCCGTCGCGTCGAAGGTGGGATCCTCGATGTCGTGGCACATGAGCTTCACCCGCTTCTCTCCGAAGGGTTCGACGTCGAGCAGGGCCCCGCAATGCGGCAGCCAGAACTCGCCGTAGTCCGGCCGGTCGAGGCGGAACTGGAAGTCCATGAACTGGTGTGGCGCGCCGATATCGAGCTGGAGGTTCTTGAAGACGGTCCCGACGTCGTGGCCCTCGAAGGCCATGGCCCGTTGCATGCGCAGCGAATAGATCGGACTCGCCGCCATCCACTCCTCGATCGAAAACCGCACGTAGGCGTCGCCGCCGAACCGCTTTGCGACGAGGGGCAGGCCGACGCGGTCCTGGAGATGGCCGTTCAGCAGGTATTCGCGGCCGAGGTGGGCCAGCGCCTGGCGAGAGAAGCTGGCGAGACTCGCATCCGGGTCGAAAGGGCCAGAGTAGTCGTCGCGCAGCCGCACCGATGGCTCCCGAGGTCGACCTCTCGCACCAGGAGGTTCGATTCCGACCGGGAGCCAGTGTAATACGCGGTGCCGCGCCGCGTTGTGACTCACGGTCATGAATTCGCCGGGATGCACCGGATTCCCTGGGTTTCTGGCGGTTCCTCCACGAGAGTATTGAGGTTTCGGCGCAATCCTTCACAATGGGGTCCTGGCGTCACCGGAATGACGCGGCGGGCCACATACCTCGAGTCCTCCCGACGAATTCCCTCGCGGGAGAGAGCGGAGACCCCTAGATCCATGTCCAACCAGACGCCGAGCGTTTCCGAGACCCGCAAGCTCCTCGCCCATCGCACGCTCGAGCGGGTGGTCGTCATCGGCGCCAACGGCACCATGGGCTACGGCAGTGCGGCCCTGTTCACCCTGGCCGGCGTCCACGTGACCTTTCTGGCGCGCACCAAGGCAAAGGCCGAAGCGGGTCTCGGGGCCGCGATCAAGCAAGTGCGCTCGCCCACCGTCGCCAGCCTCGCGAGTGTGGGCGACTACGACCGCGATCTCGAGCAGGCCGTCGCCGAGGCGGACCTCGTCTTCGAGGCGCTGACCGAGGACTTCGCGGTCAAGAACGAGATGTTCGAGCGCGTCGAGAAGTACCGCCGCGACGACGGGATCGTGGCCACGGTCACCTCGGGTCTGTCGATCAACCGGCTCTGTGAGGGGCGCAGCGAATCGTTCCGCCAGAACTTCCTCGGGCTGCACTTCTTCAATCCGCCCAATGTGATCGTGGGGACCGAGCTCATCGCCGGCAACGAGACCGATCCGGAGGTGGTCGACTTCGTCGACGCGTTCGCGCGCGTGCGCCTGGGCCGCGAAATCGTCCGGGCCGCGGACACCCCCGCCTTCGCGGGCAACCGCGTCGGCTTCAAGGTGCTGAACGAAGCGGCGCAGATGGCCGAGACCCTCGGCCCGGCGCTCGTAGACCGGCTGGTCGGGCCGTACACGGGCCGCGCCATGACGCCGCTCGCCACCATCGACCTGGTCGGCTGGGACATCCACCGCGCCATCGTAGACAACGTCTACCAGAACACAGAGGACGAGGCGCACGAGACGAACCGCCTCCCCGACTACATGGAACAACTCATGGAAAGGGGAGTTCTCGGCAACAAGACGGGCCGCGGCTTCTTCTACCGCGACGAGGACAAGAAGCGCCACGTGCTCGATCCGAAAAGCGGAGACTACCGGCCGGAGTCCGAGGTGGTGCTGCCGAATCTCGACTACATCGATGCAGTCGCGGCACTCCACAACGAGGGGCGCTACGCCGAGGGCATGTCGCTGTTTCTCGAGGCGGACGCCCCCGAGGCCGCCATCGCCCGCAAGGTGATCGCCGGATACATCAGCTACGCCTTCCACCGCGTGGGCGAGGTCACCGAGACCATCGACGGCATCGACCGCATCATGGGCACGGGCTTCAACTGGGCGCCTCCGGGAGTGTTGGTGGATGTCATGGGAGTGAGGGCCGCCGTCGATATGATCGAACAGGCGAGCCTCCCGGTGCCCGAAGCGCTCGTGAAGGCGGTGAAGAGCGGCAAGACGGAGCGGTTCTTCTCGCACCCCCAGATCAACACAGGCCGGTTCTTCGTCGCGGGCTAGCGCCGCGACGCCCGTTCAGGAGGAGATCCCATGGCAGCAGGTTCCGAAGTCTACGTGCTCGGCGGGTACATGACGGACTTCGCGCGCAACTGGACGAAGGAGAACAAGCACTTCTCCGCCCTCATGCGCGAGGCGGTGCTCGGAGCGTTCGAAAAGACGGACATCGCGCCGGAGGAGATCCAGAGCGCCCACGTCGGAAACTTCGCCGCGGAGCTCTACTGCATGCAAGGCCACCTCGGTGCCTTCTTCACCGAGGTACACCCCGCTTTCAGCGGCCTGCCGACCGGTCGCCACGAAGCCGCCTGCGCCTCGGGCAGCATCGCGATCCTCGCCGCATCGGCGGAGATCGAGGCCGGCCGCTACGACCTCCAGGCCGTGGTCGGCATCGAGCAGATGAAGACCGTCTCTGCCGCAGAGGGCGGGGCCTATCTCGGCACGGCGGCCTGGTACGCCCAGGAGGCCGAGGGCATCGAGTTCCCGTTTCCGAAGCTCTTCGGGAAGCTCGGCGACGAGTACGACAAGCGCTACGGCCTGAAGGATGAGCACCTCGCCGAGATCAGCAAGATCAACTACGCGAACGCCAAGCTCAATCCCAACGCCCAGACGAGAACCTGGTACATGAACAAGGAGCACGCCCTCTGTCACACCGACGACAATCCGGAGGTCGGCGGCCGCATCCGCATCGCTGACTGCTCCCAGGTGACTGACGGCGCGGTGTGCGTCTTCCTGGCGTCGCGCGACTACGCCCTGAAGTACGCGAAGGGCGTGGGGAAGGAGCTCGCAGATATCCCGCGAATCAAGGGCTGGGGTCACAACACCGCTCGCCTGCGTTTCGCAGACAAGGTCGCGGAGAGTGCGGCCGACCAGTACGTGCTGCCCCACGTCCGGAGCACGATCGCCAGTGCCATGAAGCGCGCGGGCGTCGAAGACGTGAACGGTGTGGACGGCATCGAGACCCACGACTGCTTCACGACCTCCGAGTACATGGCCATCGACCACTTCGGCATCACCGAGCCCGGCGAGAGCTGGAAGGCGGTCGAGGAGGGCTGGCTCGAGATAGACGGCAAGCACCCGATCAACCCGAGCGGCGGGTTGATCGGCGCCGGCCACCCGGTCGGTGCCACGGGGACGCGTCAGCTGCTCGACGCCTATTGGCAGGTCACCGGCCAGGCCGGCGACTACCAGGTCGAGGGGGCCAAGAACTTCCAGACCCTCAACATCGGCGGCAGCGGCACGACGAGCGTGAGCTTCATCGTCGGCGTCTGAGCCGCTCCCGCCTGCGCGCCGCAAGCGGTACGGCCGCTGCGACGGCGAGCGAGGCCACCGAGAGCGCGGCGCCGTTGCGGAAGCTCGCCGGGCGGTACGTGAAGGTGACCGAGCTCTCGCCGGGATCCACGGCGACGGCCCGGTAGAGGCCGTTCGCTCGCAGGATCGTGCGCTCCTGCCCGTTTACCGTCGCGTGCCAGCCCACGTAGTCGGTGTCGGTGAGAACCAACAGCCCGGCGGACGGCGCGTCGACGCGGATCCGCACGAGCTCGTGCCGGTGCTCGAGGATCTCGGCAGCTTGCAGGGTTCCCTCGCGGCTCTCGACGTCGGGCGTTCGGTCGAGCAGTACCACGCGCTGGAAGTCGACGTCGCCTTCGGCCACATGTCGCAGCGCTTCATCGACCGAGACGACCTGATACCGGTCGATCCAGTAGGCGCGCGGCAGGGCGTCCGGGTTGACGCGAAACCAGGGCTTTCCCGGAATGACGGGGACGGCGATGCGGGCCGCGCTCGCGACGTCGTAGACGGCAGGGAACTTGTCCGGCGGAACTCCGGTCAGCGTCGGGCCGTGGCTCGCCTCGCCGTGGATCTTCTCGTGGAGATCGAGGAGCTGCTTCGGCAGCAGCGGCTCGAAGCAGCCCAGGCGATGAACGCCGTGTGACGGCTCCATGGCCATCGCCGGGCCGTAGCGGTAGAAGGCGACGCGTTGTGGGGCGACGCTCCGCGCAATCGTGTGCATCCGTTCTGGCGGGATCGCGTCGAGCGTGGCCGAGAAGTACGCACTGCCGAGGTCGGCAGGAAAGCCCCGGACGATGCCGATCGCCGGAGTGGCGATGTAGAGGTCGAGAGCGACGAGTGCCAGCAGTCCGCACTGGAGGGCGGCTTGGAGGCGCGACCGGAAGGGCGCAAACAGGATGCCCAGACCCAACGCGGCCGCCCCGATAGGACGCCAGGGGGAGTAGGAGGACCAGACGATGGCCCCGGCTGCGGTCGTCGCGAACGCGCCCGCGACCAATGCGACCGCCGCGCGCCTCCACGCGGCATCCCGGTTCGCCCGGGCCAGGGCGTCGAATCCGATGGCGGCAATGCAGAGGGCGGAGAAGTAGAAGAGCACGCGCAGGCGTTCCGGGGTGCGGATGCTTCCGAAGATCGGAAGAGCGGCAAGACGCTCGTACAGGACCGCGGCGGAACCGAGGTAGCCGTCGGACAGCAACAGGGTGAAGAATCCCCCGACCGCGAGCAGGGCGATCAGGGCGCGCCGACCTCCCGCGGCCAGCCCCACGAGCAGGAGGGGGAGGGCCGACACCCCGATGTAGCCGATCCCCCCGAGACCGATCCCCGTCTCCACCGGCTCGAAGCTCAGCATGTGCGCGAGCACCTGCCAGGCGTCGCGGGCTCCGGGCCCCAGGAGGTAGTGGACCTGCTCCGGCGCGAGGGCGCCTCGACGCCCGCTCTGGCCGATCAGCTCGAATGCTGGCAGCAGCTGGACGCCCGCGATGCCGAGGCCGAGCAACAGGGCGGCCAGGGCCATCGCCGCCGTCGCGAGAGCGGATTTCACGGGGCGTTCCCGGACACGTTCCTGCCACACCCGCAAGGCCCCGAATCCGGCGTATCCGATGCAGGCGTACACGAAGTACTGCGGAAATCCGGCCAGCACCTGCAGGGAGATCCCGAGCACCAGGCCCAGCCACCAGAGTGCGCCGCCGCCGCGGACGAAACGCTCGATGCAGAGGAAGACCCAGGGAATCCACAACAGGGTCGAAACGGCGGGCGGCCATGGATGGTTGTGGAGCACGCAGGCCGATACGAACGCGAGGCCTCCCATCGCCGACGCGGTGGGGTTGGACCGCCAGCTGCGCAACAGCAGGCCGGTGAACACC
>JBHHVG010000039.1:0-13458 GCA_046754165.1 Myxococcota bacterium | reverse complement strand
GCGGGGCGTCCACCGCTGGTGCTGGTGTTCAGGAGCGCGGACTCCCTCGGCGGCCCGGATGGCGAGCGGCTGCTGGCCGACGTCCGCGCCGTGCTGCGCCGGGACTACACCCTCGAAACCACCTTGCCGGGCGCCGGCTTCGCGCGGCCCGACGGCGCGGACTACGTCTTCGTCTTCCGCCGTCGCGAAGCGGATCGCGGCGAGAGCTGAGGTTCCACGAACTCGTCGTCGCCGGGGGTCGTCGGCCCCGTGGCGGCGTTCGCTCGGAGCGGGCGTGGCGGCGTTGCGGTCGATTCAGGCGGGCGATAGACGCGGGCCGAATCGCAAGAGCAGCGCGGGAAGCACCAGCAGATCGGCCAGGAGCGCACCCAGGATCGCCACTGCCGACAGCACCCCGAAGTTCGCGACACTCTGCCACGGCGACAACGCCAGCGCCGCGAAGCCGATGGCCAGGGCGAAGGAAGTGGTGGCCAGCGCCCGGCCCACGTGCAGCACCGCATCGTGCACGGCTCGGGCGTGCGGGAGCCCGGAACGGCGCAGCCGGCGCAGCCGATCCAGCATGTGGATGGCGTCATCCACGGCGATGCCCAGCACGACCGCCGCGACCATGGCGCTCCCGACATCCAGCGGAATTCCGAAGAATCCCATGACGCCCAGGGTCGCGACGACTGGCAGCACCGTCGGAACCAACGCCAGGATCGCCCAGCGCGGCGAACGCAGGAACAGCGACAGCAGAATCAGCACTGCGACGCCGGCAGTGGCGAAGCTCGAGATCTGCGTGTCCCGGATCGCGTCCACCATGTCGTGCACCACCGCGTAGGGCCCGGTCGTGCGAAAAGTCCATCCCGCGGGCAGCTCGCGGGACACGCGTGCGTCTACTTGCGCGAGCACACGGCGCATCACGTCCTGGCGGGATTTGTCGGCTTCCACGGACAGGCGCAGGGTGCGGTGCGGCCCGTCCACCCAGCCGGCGAGACCATCCTCGCCTGATCCGCCGGGCGGGTCCGAGACGAAGTCGACCAGTGCGGCCGACTCCTGCGCCGATGCTTCCGGGGAGCCCGGCGGCGGCATGCCCAGGGCGACGCGCGTCGACTCCAGTGGATCGAGCAGGGAGCGCACGCGGCCGAAGGCTTCCATGTCACCGAGACTGCCCGCCACGTCTCGTACGACGGCCAACGTGGAGGGCGCTCCGAGAGAAGTATCGTCCGGCATCCGCAGCTCGATCTCCAGACGATCGGGACGCGCCAGGTGGCCCGCGATAAAGTTCGACCACTGGACGACGCGGCTCTTCTCGCCGTATAGATCCTCGAAGCTGGCATCGACCCGCAGCCCGGCCATGCCCAGCGCACACACGCCGCCGACCAGCACGGCCCCGGCGATGATCGGGCCCGACCGGCGGATGGCGAAATCCATCAAGCGCGCGAGCGCGGCGTCCCAGCGGGCGGACACGGAGCGGGTGCGCAGGGCTTCCGGGGCGATCCGGATCAGCAGCAGGGGCAGCAGGCTGAAGGTGAGCACGAGCGTGGCCATGACGCCGAACGCCGCCACCAGGCCGAAGCGCGCAAAGCTCTCGAGCGGGCTCGTGACGAACGAGACGAAGCCCGCCGCTGTCGTGAGAGACGTCATCGTGCAGGCTCCGCCGACGTCGCCGGCGATCGCTTCTAGCAGCTCCCGCCGCTGGAAGCGGGTCGTCGCGCACCCCGCCACGGCGTCGTTGGCGTAACGCGCCACCACATGGATGCCGTCACAGACGCCGATCACCAGAATCAGCGGCGGTAGTGTCTGGCTGATGCTGTTCTGCGGCCAGGCCAGCCAGCCATGAAGCCCCATGGTCCAGAGCACGCCGATCCCGACGCTGACGAGTGTCGCAGCGGCCGCGGGCAACGACCGGAACAGCACCAACAACGTGCATCCCACCAGCACGACCATCACCGGAACCATGCGCGCGGTGGCCTTCGCGAGCGCATCTCCGGCGACAACGAACTCCACCGGTCCGCCCGCTCGATGAAATACCCAGCCGCGAGCTTCGAACGGGGCGAGCGCCGCGTCGAGCGCGGCGTACACCGACGTCGCTGCATCGCTCTTCGAGGACGAGACGCCGAGAGTGATCGCTCCCACACGTCCGTCGGGCGAGATGAGGCGGCCCAGCCATTCGTCGTTGGCCCTCGCGCGGCGCGCCAGGGCGTCGCGGTCGCTGGCCGGCGCACCGTCCGTGAACAAGCGACGCGCGCGCGGCCCCCGCGGCGTCGGAACCAACAGCGGCGCGCTGGCGGGGCTGATCGCGCTGCGGACGAATGGGTTCGATTGGAGTGCTCGCGTCACCGCGTCCGCCATCGCGAGCGCCACTGGGTCGAAGACGCTTTCACAGGGGGATTCGTCGCAGCTCCACACGGCGATCATCGGCAGGCCGCCCCCGAAGCGCTCGATGAAGGCGTCGAAGCGTCGGATGCTCGGGTGCTCCGCTCCGAGGAACGCCCGGTAGCCGACATCGGTGCTGAGACGGGGCAGACCCGCGATGGCGCCGACGCTGATCACCAGCAGACACCCGACGCTGATCGCCGGGTGGTGCAACGAGAACCGCGCCAGCGCCCTCACGCGCGCGCCCCCCAGAGACGCCGGAGGACCTCGCCCCGAATCCTACGCATCGCATCGGCCGCGAGGTCCGCGGCGGCGGTGCGGTGGGCGCGAGTTCACGGAGTCCGACCTCCCCTCGCGGCACCACACGCGAGCTGCATGTTCCAGATCGTGTCAAGAAACCGCACTCTTCCGCCGTTTCTACGCTGGGCCGAATATCGACACGACAACCGCGAGAATGAGTGCCTGAATCACCCATCCAATCAAGCAGACACCGATCGCCCTCCATGTGCTCGTGTAGTCGAGCGCTTGTCTGACCGCGATGACCATGGCGATGAGCATCCAGATGCCAGCAACGGAAAAGACGAATGCAGTGAGGCCTGGAATGACTCCAAAGACCCGGATCAACCCGGGTGCGCTGGAAAACCCGATCGTACGCAGCAGTTCCCCTTGATCCGCGCTGGTCTCCGGCTCGGGCAGGAATCTGGTTCCAATGAAATAGGTGATGAACGCCCACACATACCACCCGACAAGAGCAGCGATCGTACCGCCGGCGATTCCCGCCAGGCCCCCACTTCCGAAGTTTCCGATTCCGGCTGCGACTGCGGCCAGGACGACCACAGCCGTGGCTTGACCCATCGCATCCCGGTCGGCCTCGACCTCTTCGAAGAGCTGGGGGTCCAACTTCGCGGCGCGAATCATGCGGTCCTGGATGCTGGGCACGGTTTCCTCCCGAGGGCGGCCGCCATTGGGCCTTGGACGGAGCAGATCGGCAAATCCCTTCCGAGTGGAATTCGCTCGAGTTCCAGTGAGAGACTAGCGGTCCTCTCCACGCTCTTCCCGGATCACCGGTTCGAAACGCAACGCGGGCCCAGTTCCCAAACTCCGAGAACCCGTGTAGATTGACGGCCCCTACGCCGCCACCCGGAGCCCCTACCCCGGAGCAAGGTCCGATGGAGCCAGTGGACGGGAGCTTGGGCGTTCCGCGGCGCATCCTCGTCGTCGTCTCCATCCTGTTCTTCTTGTCCGGGACCTCCGGACTCGTCTATCAGGTTCTGTGGATGCGCAGCCTGAGTCTCTTCTTCGGCAGCGACATGTACGGCGTCTCCATCATCCTGAGTGCCTTCATGGGTGGGTTGGCCCTGGGAAGCTTCGGAGGGGGACAATTCGCCGAGCGGACGGAGCGACCACTCTTCTGGTATGGAGTCGCAGAGCTCGGTGTGGGCGCCTTTGCGTTCATCTTTCCGAGCCTGCTCGATGTATTCGATCCGTGGCTTCGATCGGCCTATCCCGGCGCGCCTGGCTCGTCGTCCGCTGGCTACCTCGGCGTGCGGATATTGGTCTCAACGGGCGCGCTCGTCATTCCAACGGTGCTCATGGGAGCGACTCTGCCCTTGATCATGCACCACGTCGTTCGCAGGCGTGAGGCGCTAGGGGAGCTTGCCGCGCATTTCTACGCCGTGAACACGCTCGGCGCTTTGACAGGGACCCTGGGGGCGGGCTTCATCCTGATTCCCTATCTCGGTACTTCGCGAGCCACCGTCTGTGCTGCAGCGATCAACCTGGTCGTTGGCGCCTGCAGCGTTTCCGTCGGCCTGCGCGCCAGGCGCCCAAGCGCGACGTCGTCGGCCGAAGGAACGGCCGGAGAAGAGCACGACCCCCTGCCGGGCCACAGCCCTGCGCAGCGGCGACGTCTGGCACGGGCAGCCGTGATTGCCTTGGGCGTGTCGGGCTTCGGTTCGTTTGCGCTCGAGGTGATCTGGACGCGCATCCTGCTGATCAGCTTCAGCGCGACGGTCTACTCATTCGCCTCGATGCTGGCGTGCTTCCTCTTCGGAATCTTCGTGGGCAGTCGACTCGTGGGTCGGATCGTCGATCGGCACCAAGACCCGCTGGGGCTCTTTGCCGGCCTCGAGCTGGGCATCGGGCTCAGCGTGGGCATCTTGTGTCTCGTCGTGAATGCAGTGCCCGGACTATTCGGCCGACTGATGGGCGCAGTGGCGCAGCTGCTTGGAGAGGGAAGGGATCACACATTGGTCGTGTCGACCCTAGCCGCGTCCTTGTTGCTGTTGTTCGTTCCCACGACGCTTCTTGGCGCCACGTTCTCGGTCGCACTGCGCGCCTACACGACAAACATCGCCAGGGCGGGAAGCCGCGCCGGGAACCTCTACGCCGCAAACACGATGGGCGCGATCTTCGGCTCGCTATCGGCGGGTTTGGTTGCCGTGCCTCTCTTGGGGACCACGCTCGGTTTGGCGCTGACAGCCGCTCTGTTCACGTCGATCGGGCTCTCCCTCTCCATGACGCGAGCTGCCGTCTACGGCGCGTCCTGGGTGGGTTCCCGCTCACTGGCCGTTGCGGTTGTGGCGGTCGTGCTGGCTGGGGCATCCGTGACATTCCCCTATCGTGTGCGGCTCAACTTCAACCAGACCGCGGAGGGTGAACTCATCTATCACGCTGAAGGCGTCCAGAACACGATCGACGTGATTCGCTCGGAATCCGGTTCGACGGCGCTGATCATTGGGGGCAACGTCGAAGCCGACGACAGCTACCTGCAGCGGCGCCACTTCGTCTTGAAGGGACATCTGCCACTGCTGCTGATGGATGCGCCGCGCACGGTCCTGGTCGTCGGCCTCGGGATGGGCATCACGCTCCAGGCCACGGCGCGACATCCCGGCCTCGAGCGCACCGACGTGATCGAGCTATCCCCGGAAATCCTGGCGGCACAGACTTCGCTTGCCGATGTGAACGGCGACGTCGTGAACGATCCGCTCGTCAACGTGCGGATCGACGACGGACGGGTGTTCATGAAGCTCGGGGAGGGTCGCTACGACATGATTACTGCGGACCCGATCCACCCGAAGGTCTCGCGCGTCGGATATCTGTATACGCGCGAATATTACGAGTCGATCCGCTCGCGCTTGAACGACGAAGGTGTCGTCTGCCAGTGGATGCCCATCTACCAGATCGCGCCAAGAAGGCTCCGGTCTGCGGTCGCGACCTTTCTCGATGTCTTTCCCGAGGCGTCGCTCTGGTATGTCGCGAACCACGCGCTGTTGATCGCGAAGAAACACGCTTCTCGAATCGATTTCGAAGCACTCCGCGGAAAACTCGAAGACCCGAAGGTGCGCGAAGACCTCTCTTCGATCGGCATCCCCTCGGCGGAAGTGCTGCTGTCGCACCTGATCATGGGGCCGGCTGAGCTGCGTGCTTACGTGGACGCTGGGGGCGATGTTCCCCTCAACAGCGACTCATACCCCTACCTCGAGTACTTCGTCCCTCGCGATCTCTTCCGCGGAACCGTCGACAACCTGCGCGAGTTCGTGAAGTTCCTGGCCAACCCGGCCGACTACGCAGAGCGAATGCCGCCGAAATCCCGCGCAAGGCTGGACAGGCTGGTAGAGGGCCGGGCAGAGAGGATGCTCGAGGATGCGGTCGACCGTCCCCGCGCCGGGACGCCGGGTCATGCGTCGCCCACAGCTCGACGCGAGTGGAGCCACACGCAGCCCGACACGAGAGCGTAGGCGAATAGGCCGAGGATCAGGGCGCGGCTGAAGCCCAGAAAGAGGGCGGTGATCCGCGTGCCGAAGATTCCGAGTACCGAGAAGCAGCCGTTCGCAGCCCACGCCCACGGGATCAGGTTCGGGCTTTCCCGCGCGATCAGTCGAACGCCGACCGGAAAGAGGAGTCCCATCGCGAACGCGAGTGGGAAGATCGCCGCGATCGCGATCGCAATACGGGCGCCAAGGGGCTGGGCGATCGTGGAGCCGAAGAGCACTCCCGCCCCGGACGAGAACACGAGCCCGAACACGAGCAGTGTTGCGACGATCAGGTGCACCGATCGCACGAGTCGCGCGTCGTCGAATCGATTCGTGAAGGCGCTGCCGAGCCCACTCGACAGCAGGAACGCAAAGAGCCCAACGCTCAATCCATAGATCGGCTTGCCAAGGTAGGACTGGAGGCGCAACAAGGCTGAAATCTCCACGGCCATGTAGGCGAAGCCGATGCAGGCGAAGTAGAGGAGCAAGCTCCAACTCGATCGCAGCAGTCGTTTTCCGCCGGAACGCCGAGGGGTCACCGCGATTGGAATGAGTGTGAGGACGAGCGCCAGGCCTCCGATACTGAAGCCGATAGAGACGAGAGGATTGCCTGAGAGCACAGCGCCCAGGTGGCCCCCGGTTGCGGCACTCCGCAGATGCGCCGCGTCCAAGGCGTACTGGAACGGCCGGTCGTCGGTCGCCGGGAGGATGCTGAAGGGAAGCGTACGCGATAGCTGATCGAGATCGGGCGCTTCGACGATTTCTGCGTAGAGATTTCGGGCGCTCGACTCTGTGCGGGTCGGGAGCGGAAAGAACACCTCGAAGTCGAGCGACTTTGCACGAGACTGGAAGCGAGCGACTTCGTCCTCCGAAAAGGGTTTCAGCGTCGCGATGATGTGGACGAGGTCGTAGCGTGGGTCGACGCGACCGGGAATGGCAGCAATCAGCAAGTGCTCTCGTACGTCGAGGCCTGGCCGCTTCTTCTCGAGCGCGAGTCGCACGCCGGCGAGCGTCCGGAGTGAGGGGATGTAGGGCTGAGAGGGCGATCCCTCGGAATCGGCGAGCGCAGCAACGAGATCTGATCGGGTGGAATACATCCCATACGAGAAGGCCCCATCTTCCGTGAGGCGCCCGAAATACGTCTCGAGCGCTTCCATGGTGAAGAGATCATCGACACGAACCAGATCCATCTTTTCGAGGTTCATTCCGCCGACAATGCTGTACTCGATCAGGTCGAATCGTTCGGACGTGCGCTCCGAGAACGTTCGGCCCTCGTCCGCGACCGCTTCGACGCGTGGATCTCGGTAGAGGCCTCCGCTGAATTCGAGTAGCTCGCCCTGCATGATCTCTTCGATCACCACGTCGCTTACATCGACGGCGACGACTTTCTCCGCTCCGTGCTGAAGCGCGGCCAACACCTCTCGTCCGCCGCCGGCGCCGATGTTCAGGACCCGCGCGAAACTTCGGCCCAGCAGGTAATGCAGGCTGCTGAGATCCGCGTCGATCCATTCGGCGAAGGCCTCGGGATCGGCTCCGAGGTCTGTCACATACGTGCTGAAGCGCGCGTTGTAGTTGACGAGACGAAAATCTGGGATCGGTCCGGCGTATCTGTCCGACAGCCCCCAGCCTCGAAAATTCTCCCATTGAGCGGGAATGGAGTCGCCCCGGAGGATCGTCCAGGCGTCGAGCGCCCAGCGCTCGAATGCGATGTCCCCGGGCTCGATACGAAATCCGCGATAATGGGCGTCGTGAACCTCGCCCATCGTACTGAGGGTCCGGAAGCTCAGGAGCCCCGGCCAGAACGGGCCGATCAGGCACAACACGAACGGCACCCACATCAGCAATCGCAGACGATTGCCGCGTCGCGCGAGCACAGCGATCGCGAGGACGCTGGCCGGTGTTCCGGCAGCGATCACCGCGCCAGGCGCCCCGAGAACCTGCATCAGCAAAGGGCTGATCGCGCACCCCAAGGCCGCACCGAGAAGGTCGGCGAAGTAGAGGCGGCCGATCCGGCCGGGGTCGGAACGGAAGATCACTGCGATCGCGAGCCCGCCGATGAAGAAGGGGGCCACGGTGACGTGATAGGCTGCGAGTCGCCACAGTTGCACGGACGTCTCTGTCCGGTGATAGATCAAGTCTCCGTGATGGATCGGGATCGCCATGATGAGATAGGCGCTGGCCATCATCGCGACAGAGAACCAGAAGAGCAACGCGACGATCAGGTCGGCCGACCGCTCGGGCTGCTAAAATCCCGGAAAGACGTAGGCGAAGAGTCCGCTGGCCGACAGGCCAACGAGCGCGATCGCGATGGCCGCGACCGTCGTCCCGGCCCCGAGCAGGACGTTGAAGATCGCGCTCAGCATGCGCGGATCACACATTTCCAACATCATCACCGCCCTGCGACGGCCGCGGTGCATCGGCGCCGCACGCGCCGGATGGAGAGGCCGCCCGACATCCGAAGCTGCGAACCATCGCGCGGAATCCGGATTCGACAACGGGGCCGGCGGCGCTGGCGCCCTGCGCCAGAGCCCGCGCGGATGGCGCGCCGTGCGTCTACCCCAACCCGCGGCGGCGCTCGGCGCCGCGGCGCGATCGGGGAGGACTCAGCTTCAGCTCGACGCCACCAGCTTCGCCAGTACCGCCTCGAAGGCCTGCTCGCCGATCTTCACCATCTCAGCATCGGTGCGGTCCTGGATCGGGTGCGGGACGTAGACGGGCGAGTGGTCGAAGCCCAGGGCCGTGGCCTGCGCGTCGGCGCCGTCCTCGAACTCGCGGGTGGCGACGTAGACCGACGGGATGCCGCGGATCTCCAGGTCTGACGTGTCGTGCACACTGCACGACGTACAGCTGCCTCAATCGGCGAGGGCTTCGAGCACCGCATCGCAGCGGGTGGCGATCTCGTGGCGGAGGTCGACGGGGGCTGGCTTCGTGAAGGTGGGCTTCTTGAAGCGGATCACCTCGGCGCCTCGTTCGCGCAGGCGCGCCTCGACGGTGTCGAGGAAGAGATCACCGCGGGGCTTCGAGATGTCGAGCAGGCCGACGGTCTTTCCTTCGAGACCGTCGAGTCGGGCGACCCGCTCCCTCGTCGACGGCGTCCTCTCGCCGGTGGGATCCATCAGGATCCGCCCATTCGTGGCTTCGCTCATGTTCCGATCTCCTGGATGACGGTCTGGCTGCCCATCGCGCCGCCGACCCAGCCCCCGATCAGCGTCGAGAAGAGGCCGGCTCCGCCGCCGCAGTGGACGATGTGGATGCCGTCCGGCTTGAACTTGGGCAGCGTCGCATCGGCGAGGTTCTCGGGCAAGCCCTCGGCAATGCCGCCCGCGCCGCGGATGAACTCGCTGCCCGGTATCTGGAGCAGCTCGTGCAGGCGCGCGCGGAGGCGGGCCTTGTCCCAGCCGGCCTCGGCAAAGACACGGGCGTGCTCGGGGCCGATCGCGAGCAGGCAGTCGAACGCCAGGAGCAGCTTCGGGTGGTGCACGCTGCGCATGTTGACCGCGAGCGACCGCGCCAGGGACTCGGGCTCCCGGGAGAGCTGGTCCACGATGCTCCGGGGCCCCTCTCCCGGAAAGAGGGTGACCGTGTTCACGCCCTGCTTCGCGCCGAGATCGACGGAGAGGGGCTGCCACGGCGAGCCCTCTTCGTCTTCGGCGAAGCAGAACGAGAGCTTGCCCGGATTGCCGAACGTGGCTCGGTCGACCTCCCCGGGCCGGCCACCGCCGACGTTGCGCACGACGAGCTGGAGCGCGCGGCCGATGGTGCTGTTGGCACGGTTGCCCTGGCCGAAGACGTTCTTGCCGGAGTTCATGCCGATGGCGTGCCGGATGGGGCCGTTGACGACGATCACCGGGCCCGTGGGCATCGTCGTGGCGAGCAGGCCGTGGATGTTGAACGCGTCGGTGCAGGCCGCTTCGACGGCCGCCAGAACGACGGGCAGGGTCTCCGGGAGACAGCCCGCCATCACGGCGTTGACCGCGACCTTCTCGACGCTGCACGGGACCAGGTCTGGCGGAACGACGGCGACGATTTCCTCCGGATCGCGCGCGCTGCCCTCCAACATCGCCAGCACGCGCTTCTCGGTGGGCGGCACCAGAGGCAAGCCGTCGCTCCAGCCGCGTTGGAACATGGCCTCGAACTCGTCCTCGAGCGGCGCCAGCTCGACCCGCCGCGAACGCAGCTTCGCGTTGCCGTAGCGCACAGCGAGATCCGCCGCGAGATCCGGGTCGACGCTCCGCGAGCCGCAGCCCGGGCGCCACTCCGGGAGATCCGCTCCGAGCCCGACGACGCCGGTGAGCTTCTCCCAGTCGCCGCGGTGCCAGCCCAACGTGCGCTCGACCTCGACGCCGCTCTCGACCCGCAGCAGTGTCGGTACGGCCTCGATGTCGTGGTGCCAGGAGACGCGGAGGTCGGTGTCGTCTACGGGACCGACGCCCTCGGGAAAGCGGGGATCGTCCTGCGTGTAGACCGTGAGCTGCAGCTTCCCAGCGAGGGACGCGAGCACCGGCGCCACCAGCAGGCAGGTGGGGCAGTCGCGCTTCACCACCGCGACGATCCCGTCGGGAAGCGGCGGCCTCGGTTCGTCGCTCATGGTTCCTTCCTCAGACCAGGGCCGCGACGATCGCGTCGATCGGGGCGTGATCCGCCGTGTGCGCGTCGCGGTGTTCGTAGCGCAGCACGCCGCCGGCGGCGATGACGAAGGTGGCCCCGAGCTGTGTGGTGCGCTTGCCAGGCCTGCCGATGCGGTGTCCGGCCCGCCAGGCGTGGACCGTTCCCGCATAGGACGCCGGGTCGAAGAGCTTGAGAAAGGGCACCCGCGCGACTGCCGCAGCGGTCGCTGCCGCGGCATCGTCGTCGACGAGAACGGGGAAGGGAATCTTCTCGTCTTCGACGAAGGCCTGCGCGTGTCCCGCGTCGCCAGTGCCGATGGCCACGACCTCGGCGCCTCGAGATGCGATCTCCGGGTAGCGGTCGCGCAACTGCGCGGCGTGCTCGCGGCAGTGCAGTCAGCCGAAGTGGCGCAGGAAGATCAGCACCACCGGGCGGTCGGACCAGTAGTCGCCGAGCCGGTGGCGCTGGCTCTTGTCGTCGGAGAGATGGAGGTCTGCGAGTGCTGCCGGGTCCACGGTCGCAGTCTAGACCAGCGGACCGCCCGGGGTCACGGCGAATCGCGCGGGCACGCGCCGCGCAGACCCCGAAAGCGCGACGGGCGGCCGCCGGGGGTCTTGCGCGGCCCGGCCGCCCCTTCCAGCGGTGCGGCGATCAGGCTCCGGCGCCGCGATCGAAGAGCACCTTGACAGCCCCCGAGCGGCCCTGGTGGTAGCAGTCGAGGAAGGCCTGCCGGTACGCGTCGAGCCGATAGCGGTGCGTGAGGATCGCAGTCGCGTCGATCCGGCCCGTTCGGACGAACTCGAGGTACCACTCCATCGCGTGCTGGCGCCGTCCATCCCATTCTTCCTCGGCGAAGGCGTTGGAGCCGACCAGGGAGAGCTCCTTGAAGTAGAGCGGCGTCCATTCGAAGCGCCGCGGCACCTCGACGCCGAGAGCCACGATCTTCCCGCGCGACCGCGTGATCCGCACGCCGATCTCGAGGGTCCCCGGGGCCGTCACCGTGTCGTACACCACGTCGACACCGCCGTTCAGCATGGGCAGGCCGCGCCACGGCTCGTTCATCTCCGCGCCCACCGCCAGGGCCACCTCGGCGATCACCCGGCGGGCGGGGTGGTGCCGGATCACGCGCTCCGCGCCGAAGCTCTCGGCCAGGCGCGCCTGGTGGTCGAAGCGGGCGACGGCCAGCACGCGGACGGTCGGGTACAACGCCCGCAGGATGGCGATGGCGAGCAGGCCCAGCGTCCCGCAGCCGTGGACGACCGCGGTTCCTCCGTCCGGCGGCGGATGGTGCAGGACCGCGTGCAGGGAGACGGAAAAGGGATCCGCCAGCACCGCGGCGTCGTCGCTCACGTCGTCGGGCACGGGAATGCACTGGGATTCGTGGGCGGGCAGCCGGGGTGCGAAGCCGCCGGTCGCCTGGGCGCTGTTGCCGTGGTGGATCCCGGGCTCGATGCTGCCGCGGGTGAAGTTGAGGCACTGGGCGACCTCGCCGATCCAACACCATTCGCACGGCGGAAGGCCGCGGGGAACGCAGGAGAGCCAGGGGTTGAGCACCACCCGCTCCCCCACGCGCCGCTGGCGGGTGCCCGGTCCAACGGATTCGATCACGCCGACGACCTCGTGCCCCAGCACCTGGGGAAAGGAGATCAGGGACGTCATGGGGTTGTCCGTCGCGCCGTTCAGGAAGACCTGCTTGTAGTCGCTGCCGCAGATCCCACAAAGGGACGTGCGGATCACGACCCAGTCCGGCGCGGGCAGTTCGGGCTCGGCCGTCTCCCGCAGCTGGATCGGCGCAAGGGGGCCGACGAAGGCGCGCGGCGTGAACGCCGACAGGATCTTGGTGCAGGCGAGGCGCGGCAGGTCTTTCTCGAACACGAGGGCCTTCACCGCCCGTCCTCCTTCGCCGGCTCCCCGACCAGCACGCGCGCGAGGGCCAGCATGTGGTCGCAGCGCTCCCGGAACTCCACAGCCTGCTCGTGGGTCTGGAACACGGCATCCGTGAACGACGGCGTTCGTCGCGCCAGCACGAGCACGTGCGCAGCCGCGCCCGTCAGATCGTCGGGAGCGACTGCACGCGTGGACGCGAGGGCATCCGCCCAGGCTTCCGTCGCGGGCACGTCCGACGCTTCGAGCAGGTCGGTGCAGGCCCCGATGAGACGGCGGAACTCGCCCAACGCGGACATCGACGGCCTAGACGGTGACGGGAGCGCCGGAATGGCGCACCCGCCACAGCGAAGCGGCGGCCAGGGCGGTGATGCTCCCCTCGATGACCGCGCCCCCCGTGTTGTAGGCGTCGGCGCCCGAGAGGGCGATTCCGATGGTTCGGCACAGCACCAGCCCGCCGACCTGGAACAGCGTCACCATCAGTGCGGGCATCCGATAGGCGGGATTCGCGAGGCCGTAGAGCAGGAACAATCCGAAGCCCGCCTCCAGCCCGCCGTACATCGCGCGCACCTCGGTCGCCGCGCCGGGCGTTTCGTACACGAGCCCGCTGTAGCCGGCGACGACATCCGGATCGACCGCGCACCACAGACCGTAGCCGACGAACAGGATCCCGGTGAATCCCAGAGTGATCTTCGACAGCAGCATTCCGTCTCCTTTCGGCCGGCAGGGCCGCGCTTCACGCTCGAGCGAGCAACAGGCAGCCGGCCAGCGGCCCGCCGCCGGCTGCGGCCACGGCGACGCGGGGGCCCCCCTGCACTTGTCGCTCGCCGCCTTCGCCCCACAGCTGCACGCA
>JBHHVG010000038.1:0-13593 GCA_046754165.1 Myxococcota bacterium | reverse complement strand
GAGCAGCGCGATCGCCGCCAGGCCGGCGGTGGCGAGGGTGACCGACCAGGCGTGGGAGGTGGCGAAGTCGCCCGCGTGGATCAGCAGCCGCTGCGATATCCGGTCGTCGCTCCGGCCGTCTGCTCCCCGCTCCGAACCCATCGGGAAGACCGCGGTCAGTGCGGGCAGGAAGACCAGCGTGAAGAGAAGCGCGATCAAGACCCCGAGTGGCGCGAAGATTCCGAAGCTCGCGATGGGAGCCAGCTCGGCGGCGGCGAAGGAGACCAGCCCACCGGCAGTGGTGAGGCTCGTCATCACGATGGCGAGGCCGGAGTGCCCGAGCGCGTGCGCCATGGCGTCCTCGCCCTCCGCGCCGACTCGGCGCTGCTGGTAGTAGATCGCCAGCAGGTGCACGGCGTAGCCGACGCCGATGGCGAGCAGGAAGGAGGGGAGGATCTGGGTCGGCAGGCTGATCGGAACGCCGGCGGCCGCCATCACCGACAGCGTCGAGGCGACGGAGAGGATCACCGTCAACATCGGCAGCACAACACCGGCGACCTTTCGGAACAGCAGTGCGAGGAAGCCGGCGATGACGAGCATCGAGAGTGTCCCGAAGCGCGCCATGTCGGTGCGCATGGAGAGCTGCATCGCCTCGATCATCACCGGAGTGCCGGCCATGTAGATCCGGAAATCGTCGGCGTCGTAGCGATCCTGGATGGCGCTCAAGGCGGTGACGATGGCCGAGTTCTCCTCGCCGGTGATGAAGGCGCGCGAGACCTCTCCGCGACTCTCCTCCTCATCGAAGCCGGAAAGCTCGTCCCCCGCGTCGTCCAGCGACGAGTAGGCGCTGGTGCGCACCAGGATCGTGGCGAACCGGCCGTCCTCGGAGACCAGCAGGTTTCGGTACATCGGGTTCGCGCGCGCCAGCCGCTCGATCTCGGCCCACTCTTCCGGGCTCTCGGGTCGGTCCTCGAGCAGCTCGCCGACGATCAGTCGGTCGCCGTCGCCGACGGTGCTGCGGGCGTTGATGAGGCTGCTGACCTCCTCCAGGTTGGGCACCTCGTTCTCGATGTCTTCGTGCATGGAGCGGAGGCGGTCGAGAAAGGCGGGGGTGTAGATGTTCAGAGCTTCGATGGCGACGACGACCTGGTCGTCCCGCCCGAACTGCTCGCGGAATGCGTCGTAGGCCACGCGCAGCGGATCGCCCTCGTGGAGGAACGATTCGGTCGACGTGTCCAGGGTGAGCTTCGGGAGCTGGGTTGCGCCGGCCGCGACCGTCAGCGTGACGCCGACGAGGAGGCTCCAGGCGTGCCGGTAGGAGAAGTGCCCCCAGGCCGCCAGCAGGATTTCGATCCGTTCTCTCATGAAGGGGCCGTCTCCGAGGTGCAGATGCCGTGCAGGAAGAGATTCACGGTGTATTCCGTGAATTCATCGGCGATCTCGGGGCCGATCTCCCGCAGGTCGAACAGGCGCCGATGCACCGGGAACCCCAGGAAGAAGAAGATGCAGGCGCCGAACAGCGCCGGCATCAGGAACCGGAGATCCACCAAACGCAGCGAGCCGTCCGCGTGACCTTCCGCCAGAAGCGATCGGATATCCTGCAAATTGGGACGAGCGAAATCCTCGACGAAATCGTCGATCACGCCGCTGTCGGCGAAGAGCACCTGCTCCACGATCAGACGCGGACCGTAGGGGACCGCCATGATGGCCTGCACGGCGCCGCGAATCAGGCTGCGAAGTCTCTCTTCGGGCGTCTCCTGCTCGAGGGCGGGGGGCAGGATGGCTGCGCGCATCAGCTCGGCGACGCGGACCACCACGGCCTGCAGCAGGCCCTCCTTGCTGCCGAAGTAGTAGTTCACGAGCGCGGGCTGGACGCCAGCGCGCTCGGCGACCTCCCGGACGGTCACGCGCGGGTAGCCCCGCTCGGCCATCACCTCGTGCGCGGCATCGAGCAGGGCCTCCCGGGTCTCACCGCTGCGGGCTCCCACCGGCCTGCCGGGCTTGCGGTGGGCGTTCTCCTTGGCCGTCTCCTCGGACATTAATTAATTGTACAGTCAATTATTTAATCCGCAACTCGATCGTTCAACTCCCCCGTCCTCATGAGCGCCCGGCCGTTGACCGAACTCCCCAGTCCGCGCACTCTTGCTCTCGTCTGGCCAGAACAGCCGGCCCGGGGGAAACCATGGCCCGCCGACCGCCCGTCCGCGTCCTCGTGCTCGGCGTCCTGCTCACCGCCGCCATCGCCGCGGGGCCCGCCGCGGCCCGGGCCCGGGACGAGGGTCCGGATTCCGGCGGCGGCTTCGCCGGCGTCGGCTCGATTCTGTGCACCCTCGTCTACAGCCCGCTGAAGATGGCCTACGCGGTCAGCGGGGTCGTCGTCGGGGGCCTCGCCTGGGCCTGGTCCTTCGGCAACCGCCGGGTCACCCGCCCGATCTTCCGGTCGTCGCTGGGCGGGGATTACGTGGTGTCGCCGGCGCATCTGCGGGGGGAGCGCCGGCTTCGCTTCACAGGGAGCTCCTGACGTCGTCGGCCGCGTCGCCCTCGAGGTGGGCCGTGCAGTCGAGCCGGGTCACCGTCCAGGGCGGAACGTCCTCCACGACGGTGAGCGAGGTGTTGCCGAAACGGACCGGCGCCTCGACCCCCGCCGCCACCTCGAAGTGGTGTTGCACCAGCGAGAAGCACACCAGCCCGTGGGTGACCACCGCCAGAGGACCGGGCGTCGCTGCCGCCACGTCGCGAATCCGCCGCCACGCGGCGGTCACCCGCTCGTGGAAGGCGGGCCAGCCCTCTCCTTCCGGCGGCACGTAGTCGGGCGCGAAGAGGTCGAAGCCGAGGTCCGCATAGGCGGTGCCACGCACGGCGCCGAAGTTGCGCTCCTGGAGCAGCGGATCGTGCGCGACCGGAACGCCACAGGCAGCCTGCAAGCGCTCCGCTGTCATCTTCGCCCGCTCGAGGTCACTCGCCAGGATGCCGCCGAGCCCCTCGGCGGCCAGCCGCCGCGCCAGGCGCTCCGCCTGGGCGATGCCGCGCTCGGAAAGCGGCGTGTCCGGCGTCTGGACGATCCGGGCGGCGTTGCCCGGCGTCTCCCCGTGGCGGATGAGGAAGATCGACACGTCGGCGCGATCAGGCCGCGACGCAGCGGTTGACGAGGGTCCCGATCCCCTCGACGGTGCTCTCGATCTCGTCTCCGGGCGACAGGTAGCGCCCGCGGATCGAGCCGACGCCGGCTGGAGTGCCCGTGAAGATCAGGTCGCCGGGCATCAGCGTGCAGTGGCGCGACAGGAAGGCGATCAGCTCGGGGATGGCGAAGACCATGTCGCGGGTCCGACCCTCCTGCATGCGCTCGCCGCCGACGTCGCAGCGCAGGGCGAGATCGTTCGGATCGTCGAAGCTGTCGAGGGAGACGACGGCGGGGCCGATCGGTCCGAAGGTGTCGGCAGACGTGCCGAGGCTGAATTGCGGTGGCTTGTCGGCGAACTGCATGCGCCGATCCGAGATGTCCTGTCCGACGCAGTACCCGGCCACGGCATCCAGCGCGTCCTGCTCGGAGATGCCCGAGCCGGCGCGCCCCATCACCGCGACGAGCTCCACCTCCCAGTCGACCCGATTCGAGGTCAGCACCACCTCGGCCCGCGGCCCGACGAGGCAGTTCGGGAACTTCGTGAAGACCAGGGGCTGCTCGGGCAGGTCGAGGCCCGCCTCGGCGGCGTGGGCGCGGTAGTTGAGGCCGATCCCGAACACCTTCTGCGGGCGCGGGACGCACGGCCCCAGCTCCGCCTCGTCGACGGGGACGTCGCCATCCTCCGGATCGAGGGTCTCGGCCCAGCGCGTCATCTCCGCGAAGCGCGCCATCGCCTCCATGGGATCCGCCGAGAAGCGACCGTCCGAGCGCTGCCCGACGTCGACGAGCATCCCGTCCCGGATGAGGCTCGCCCGCCCCTTGTGATTCGCCAGCTGCACGCCCATGGATCGCTCTCGCCCGCGGGGCGCCTCAGGATCCGTTCGACGCGGATCCGAGCGCTTCGATGTCTGCGACGAAGCGCGCGAGGATGGCCTCCATGGCCGCTTCGAACGCCGCCACCGAATCGCCCACGGATTTCCCGCTTGCCGCCTGCTGCGCGCGGTAGGTCTCGATCCACCGCAGCCTGTGTCCCTTGCTGCGGGCCAGGATCAGCTCGAGCTCGATGACGACCTCCGCACGTTCTGCGCCGAGGAGCCGTTCGAGCCGCACGATCCGCCCCGAAACCAGGTGATCCGACTCGATGCGAACCGCGGGCGTCACGACCGTCTCCGCGACGTTGGCCGCACGGAAATACTCGACCATCGCGTCCTGGAGCATCACGCTCGGGGGGTTCGCCCACTGGTGGTAGGCGTGCTGCGCGATCTCCTCCACCGGACCGGTTTCGCGGTACAGGATGCGTCGCCCCTGGGCGACCGCCTCGACGCGCAGGTGTTCGACCTCGAGCGTGCCAGACAAGATCGGTGCCGCCCGCGACTCCGGCGCGTCGAGAGTCAGCCGGTAGAAGTGATCTCTCGGCGCGGGTCCGGACGCGCAGCCCAGCCACGCGCCGGCGAGCAGGAAGATCGCCGCGCTGCCTCGGAGCGTCATGGCCCGCATCAGTTCGACCCCTGGGGCTCAGACGCAGCGGAGCGACCGCGGATCACGACGCCGGGGTTCTCGCGGATCTGCTGGCTGAACTCGTTCATGTTGCGTGTCGTCGCCTCGAGGTTGTGCGCGATGGCATCGGCGTGGCGGGCGACCGCCTCGAGGCTCTCGTGCAGATCGACGATGGACTGCGAGAGCTCGTCCTCGTTGTCTTCGATGAGGGAGCCCGCCTGGGCCAGGACTGAATCGAGGCGGTGGCGCGTGCCGTCGAGGCCCGCGGTCATCGCCTCGACCTGCTGGGAAACGCGCTCGAGGTTCTGGAGGATCGACGCGATTCGCTGGATGTTCTGCGGGCTGACGAGGTCGTTCACCTGCATCATCGTCTGGCTCAGGTCGCCCACGATGCCCTCGATCTGGGGTTCCAGCGTGTCGAGGAGGAAGTCGCTGAAGCCGGCGGCGGTCTTCGTCGTCACGGCCATCAGGTTCGCCGCCTCGGCCATCAGGTTGGCCGCCTCGGCGCTGCGGATGCGGTCTCCGGGCGAGAGATTCTTGTCGGAGTCGCCGCCCTCGATGTTGATCACCACGGCGGCGAGCAGGCCGCTCGCGGTGATCTTGGCCACGCTGTCCTCCGGAATCTCCCAACCGCGGGCGATGCTCACGTCCAGCCGGAACTCCTGCCCGTCTCCGTCGGGGTCCCGTTCGATCACCTCGATCTTCCCGACAGGGAAGCCGTCGTAGTAGACCTGTGTCCCGCCGGGCGTGAGGCCCAGGACGTCGCCGTAGCGGATGTGGTAGGTGTCCGTGGCGCCCGTGCCGCCCGATAGGAGCGCGATCCACAGGATCAGCCCCGTGATCATGGCGAGGACGAACGTGCCCACCAGGATGTAGTTGCGCTGATCGTCCTTCATCGCATCAGCCCTCGTCGCTCATTTCAGTTGCTCCGTTTCCTGCCGATCAGCCGCGCGAGGTACTCTTCCGGATCGACGTCCTCCTCCTCGAAGCGACGGTTGAGCAGCGCCTTGATGCGGGGGTTCGAGCTGTTGCGTACCTCGTCGACGCTGCCCACCTGGAGCACGTGGCCGCGGTCGAGGACGGTGATTCGGTCGGCGATTCGGAAGGCGCTGTCGAGCTCGTGCGTGACCACCACGATCGTCATGCCCATCGCATCCCGCAAGCGCAGGATGAGCTCGTCGAGCGCCGCCGATACCACCGGGTCGAGGCCGGCAGACGGTTCGTCGCAGAAGAGCAGCGCCGGATCCATGATGATCGCGCGAGCCAGCGCAGCGCGTTTGATCATCCCGCCGGAGAGCTCCGACGGCATCAAGTCTTCGAAGCCGGCGAGGTCGACGACCTCGAGCTTCAGGCGCACCATGATCTCCATGGTCGTCCGGTCGAGCTGGGTGTGCTCGCGCAGTGGCAGCATGATGTTCTCGCCGACCGTCATGGAGCTGAACAGAGCGCCGCCCTGGAAAGCGACGCCCATCTTTCGGCAGAAGGCGTAGAAGGCGAACTCGTCCATGTCATCGATTTCCTGGCCGAGCAGTTTGATGGTGCCCGAGGTCTTCCGATCGAGCCGAATCAGGTGGCGGAGCAGCGTGCTCTTGCCCGATCCGCTGCCCCCCATGATCACCATGATCTCGCTGTGGCGGACGTCCATGGCCACGCCGTCGAGGATCTTCCGGCTGCCGTAGTGGGTTACCAGGTTCTCTACCTCGATGACCGGAGAGTCGTCTGTGAGGGGGGCTGTGTCGGTCATTTCAGCGCGTTGCCGCGAAGACGAAGAGCATGTCCGTCAGCACGATGGCGGAGATCCCATGGACGACGGAGCTCGTGGTGACCCGGCCGACGCCCTCTGCGCCGCCGGTCACGGAGCTGCCGTCGACGATCCCCACGATCGTGATGAGCACGCCGAAGATCGCCGACTTGGTCAGACCGTGGGTCACGTCGTCCACGGAGATCGAATTGATCGTCTGGTCGAGATAAGCCGTCATCGTGATGTCGATCTCCGGGGCAATATAGAGCCCGGCGCCGAGCAGCCCCATGAAATCGGCCATCAACGCGAGCATCGGCACCATGATCGTCATCGCGACGAGGCTGGGCACCACGAGGAAGCGGACGGGGTTGATGCCCATCGAGTGCAACGCGTCGACCTCCTGGCTGATCGTCATGGTGGCGAGACGCGCCGCCAGGGCGGAGCCCGACCGTCCCGCGACGAGGATTCCCGTGATGAGCGGCGCGAACTCCCGTGTGATGCCGAGCGCCACGCCGAACACGACCTGGTGCTGGGCGCCGAAGGCTCGCAGGGCGTGGATGCCCTGGAGCGCCAGCATGATGCCGATCGTCATCGACAGCACGGCGATGATCGGGATGGCCCGGATGCCGGCCTCCATGGCCTCGGCAAAGATCGGCGCCGGGCGCACCCGCTGCTTGCGGATCCGCCCCATGACGAGCCAATAGAAGACGTTCAGAAAGATGCTGGCGCCATATCCGAACTGCTCGACGGCGTGTGCCGTGGCGCGGCCGACGTTCTCGAGCGTCTCCGAGAAGGCCCTTCTGGGTGCCTCAGTCGGCGGCATCGAGGCCCTCGGCGAGCGTGTCGTGAATGACGAACACCTTGTCGAGGCGCGCGAGCTGCAGGACGCGCAGGGCTGCCGGGTTCACCGACACGAGCGCGAAGGAGGCTTGCTTCTGCCGGGCCGCCTGGAAGGCCTCGACCAGGCTGGCGACGCCGGAGCTGTCGATGTACGTGACAGCGGACAGGTCGACGCAGACGCCCTTCCCCTGCTCGACGCCGTCGAGCAGGACGTCCCGGGCCGTGGGGGAATGCTCGAGGTCGACGTCGCCCTCGAAGGCGATGACCAGCACCCCACGCTCCACGCGCTGCGAATGTTGCATCCCAGCCTCGCCCGCATCAGGGCCGTCACTCGATTCGTTTGACCATTCTTAACAGATTTCCGACCCCACGGGGGGGAGGAAGAAAATCGACCTGGTCCATGACCTTCTGGATCAGGTGGGTCCCGAGGCCGCCGGGCCGGATGTCGTCGAGATCTCGCCCCTTCACCGTGGCCGGATCGATCTCCGGGGCCAGGTCGTGGAGTGAGAAGATCAGCTGCTCGCCCTGGCGGCAGATTTCGAGCGCGATGACGCCGTGGGGATCGCCCTTGTAGGCGTGTCGGATCACGTTCTGGCAGGCCTCGTCGATGGCCAGGACGATGTCGGCGGTCGGGGTCTCGCTACATCCGGCCGCGGCCACGCACGCGCGCACCGCCGCCCGCATCTCCCCCAACCGGTCGGAGCGTGCCGGAATGCGGTGCTCGAGCAGGGTGACGCGTCCCTCGTCCGGCATCAGCGGGTCCCGGCCGTGTCCGCGACCGCCAGCAGCGTGAGGTCGTCGCGGAGCGCGAGCCCCTCGACCTCGGCGGCGATGGCCAGCACGCGCTCACCCACGGGAAGGTGGCCGAACTTTCCGATCAGCACCCGGAGGCCCTCCGGGCCGAGCTGCTCTCCCGTGTCGGTGCACGCCTCGGTGAGACCGTCGGAGAAGGTGTAGAGAGTGCCCCCGTGGAGCGCGATGGCGACCTCCGGAAACGGGCATTCCGGAAGGATCCCGAGCGGCGGGGCCTCGGCGGCGAGCGCGGTGAACTCCTCGCCCCCGAGATGGCAGAGCACCGGCTCGTGCCCGGCGTTCGAGATGGTCACCACCCCACCCTGGGGCTCGTACACGCCGGCGACCATCGTGACGAACATGCCGCGGGTGGCGGTTTCGCAGATCTCCTCGTTCAGGGCCTCGAGGAGCTCGCACGGGCTCTTCACCGTCTTGGCGAGGCAGCGGTAGAGGCTGGCGGTCTTCGCCATCAAGATCGCCGCGTTCATGCCCTTTCCGGAGACGTCCCCGAGACAGAAGGAGATCCTTCCGTCGGAGAGCGGGAGGATGTCGAAGAAGTCGCCGGACACCGTGCGGGCCGGGAGGTTCATCCCGAAGATCGGGAAGGGGAACGGTCGCGCGGAGGGGAGCAGATTGCGCTGGATCTCCGCGGCGAGCTCGAGCTCGCGGCGAGCGCGCTCGTGCTCCACGAGCGATGCGGCCATGCGGGCGTTGGCGATCGCGAGGGCCGCGGAGGACGTCAGCACCTCCAGCGGATGGATGTCGCTCTCGTCGAAGCAGCGGTTCTCGTTGGTGAGCTTGTTGACCAGCTCGATCGCCCCCAACGGCTCGTCCGCGTCGACCATCGGCGCACACAGCAGCGAGTGGGTCGCGAATCCCGACTCCTCGTCGATGGACACGGTGAAGTTCGGATCCGTGGACACGTCGAGGACGGTCTGGCAGCGGTTCTCGCGGATGCTGCGCCCGATGATTCCCTGGTCGGCTGCCAGTCGCATGCCGGTGATCGGGTTGGGGCCCACCGATGCCTTGCATTCGAGCACGCGCCCGTCGTCGACGAGCAGCCACAGCGACCCGGCCTCGGCCTGAAGGTGCTCCGCGATCGTCGCCAGCGCCCGGGCCAGTGCACTTTCGATCTCCAGGCTGGTGGCGATCTCCCGCATCATCTCCGCCATCAAGGCGAAGGCGCCCGAAAATTCGTGGCTCTGGGAGGAAGCGGCGTCTTGCTCGGACTTCATTCTGGGGCTTCTGCCGATCTCGGCCGGGCTCGCGGCCAGCGCACGACTGCAGTGTACACGCTCCTGGGGGCGGCCGTAGCTGCGTGTCTCAGCGACCGGGTGGCGCCTTGACGAAGCCGAGCACCGGGCAGAGTCGACTCCCGTTCACGATCGTGAAGGGCTGCTTGCCGGCCGCGCGGAACTCCATCGACGCGGTCTCGCGCTCGGGCACGCCGGCGCATGTCTCCAGCTTGGGGATGACGGCGATCGAATCCGCGCCGCCGGTGAAGCCGATCTGGTTCGCCAGCAGGAAGCGGCCCCGCACCAGGGTGAGGTCGTCGTCTTCGTAGACGATCTGCTTCAGAACGGCCCGCGAGCGCGGAATCACTTCGGGGGTCTGCCGGCGCGGCCCGCGGTCGCGCCACGCGGCCAGGGACAGGATGCCGACGGGGCTGCAGCTCGCCTCTCCCTGGGTGAACCGACCAAAGACCCCGTCGTTCGAGTACGAGATGAATCGCTCGCCCGCGAAGAGCGCACGGCACGATTCGCTGTTGGGCAGGAAGAACCGATGGCTCTTGCCTCCCGCGTCGCTGCGAACGTCGAGGTGGTCACCGCGTTCCGCGATCAGGGAGACGCTTGCACCGACGGCCGCGAGCGGGAGACCGGATCCGACGATGGCCTGGTTGGCGCCGCACCCGGAGGCGAACGCGCCCACCAGCGCCGCCACGCAGCGCCGGAGTCGGACGCGTCGTGCCATTCGGGCCCTCCTCCTCGCTTCTGCGCAGCTTACCCGCAGGCCGCCGCAGGAGTAAAGGATCGCGACCCGTCGGCCGCGCGTTCGCGCGCGGGCCCGGGTCGACGTAGTCTGGTGCGGGCGCCGGCGGGGCCCGGCGGGGCGGCGACCGGAGAGGGGGAGGATGACCAGGATCAACGGCGTCCTGGGTCCGATCGACAGCGCGGACCTCGGCTTCACGCTGATGCACGAGCACATCCTGATCGCGAACTGGGCCATGCGGCAGGCCTTCCCGGCGTGGTACGACCGCGAGGCCCGTGTTGCCGACGCCGTCGCCGAGGTGGAGGCGGCCCGCGACCGCGGCGTGTGCACCCTCGTAGACCTGACGCCGATCAACCTCGGGCGCGACATCCACGTGATTCGCGAGGTCGCCGAGAAGGCGGAGATGCAGGTGGTCGCGGCGACGGGCTTCTACTGGACCGAGGAGCCGTGGATGGCTGGCTGGGAGGTGGACCGCCTGGTCGAGCTCCTGGTGGGAGACATCGAGAAAGGCATCCAGGGTACGGATTCGAAGGCCGGCATCATCAAGTGCGCCACCGATCACCCGGGCGGTACCGAGCTCAACCGGAAGCTGCTCACGGTGGCCGCGCGCGCACACCGCGCAACAGGGACCCCGATCTCCACGCACACCTCGGTGGCCCACAAGAACGGCCTCGTCCAGCTCGAGGTGTTCCGGGAAGAGGGCGTCGATCTCTCCCGCGTCGTGATCGGCCACTGCGGCGACACCGAGGACACGGCCCACCTCGAAGAACTCCTCACGGGCGGAAACCTGATCGGGATGGACCGCTTCGGGCTCGACATGATCCTCCCGACGGAGCAGCGCGTGTCGACGATTGCGGCCATGTGCCGGCGCGGCTTCAGCGATCGGATGGTGCTGTCCCACGACGCCTGCTGTCACATCGACTGGTTCCCCAGTGAGCTCATCGTGCAGATGGCGCCTCGCTGGAACTTCCGACACATCCCGGACGACGTCCTGCCAGCCTTGCGGAAGGCGGGGATCGACGAAGAGCAGATTCGCCGGATGACCGTCGACAACCCGCGGCGATTCTTCGAGCGGGTCGGCTCCGTCTGACCCGGCGGCGATTCAGCGCGGGGAGAGCGCCCTGCGGATGCGTTCGGCGGTCTCGCGAAGTGCGGAATCCTCGCCGCGGACGCGGGAGTGGAGCGCCAGGGGATCGCCGGTATTCCGGGGCAGCAGGTGCATGTGATAGTGGAAGACCGTCTGGCCGGCGGCGGCTCGGTTGAGCTGGAAGACTCCGAGTCCCTCGGCGCCGAGGGCCGTATCGATCGCGTGGGCCACGCGAAGCGAGGCCGCCGCGACGGCCGCGAGGGTCGGGCCGTCGATCTCGAACAAGTCATGGAAGTGCTCCTTGGGAATGACCAGGGTATGTCCTTCGTTCACCGGGAAGAGGTCGAGGAAGACCAGGGTGAGGTCGTCTTCGGTGACCTTGAAGCACGGCGTATCGCCGCTCACGATCTTGCAGAAGATGCAGTCGTCCACGCTTCGCATCGGCGTCATTCGTCGGCCCCGCCGGCGGGCTGGCGTTCCAGGATGATGATCGGGATCTCGCGGCGGGTCCTTTCACGGTAGTCGGGGTAGTAGCGGTACGACCCCTCGAGGATGGGCCACAGCCGTGCCGCTTCGCCGGCGTCCGCCTTGCGGGCGCTGACGTCGATGGTCGTGCGTCCCACCCGAATCTGCGCCTCCGGCCGCGCCTGGAGATTGAGCCACCAGGCGGGAGTGCGGTCGTCGCCCGCGTTCGACCCCACGACGATCCAGGCCCGATGGTCGTCTACGTAGAGCAGGGGAGTGATGCGGATCGCGCCGGACCTCCGTCCGACATTGGAGAGCAGGAGGAACTTCTTGTTCCCCATCTCGTGGCCGACGCGGCCTCCGGTGGCGCGATAGACGAAGCGGTGCACGAGCGTGATCAACGCGACGAGCCAGCGGATGTTCGGCACGAGGGGTTCTCAAGGTCCGGTGCTTCGGGGGGCGTCGAGGCTATCGCAGCTCACCGGGTGAGGGAATGCCGCCGCGCCGCCTTCGATCTCGTGCACGGCGGCCAGGCGAGGCGGATTCTCCTCGCTCCAGGGCCTCGATGCCTGCTATGAATGCCTGGGCCGCGCGCGAGAACGGGAGGGCGCGATGGGATCGACCAGAACACACGCGAACCCCCACTGTCGCGGGCTGTGCGTCGTGCTCGCCCTGGCGGCCATCTGGCTGGCGGCGTGTGAGTCGCGGTCGCCCCTGCGGATCCGGCCCGGCCCGGTGGTGAACGCGTCGACGATTGCGCGCTCCGCAGAGTTCATGCAGAAGGTGGCGGTCATGCCCTTCTACCCGGTTGCGCCGACCGGGCGCTCCATCGGCGGCGGCTTGCCGGCCGTCAGCTGGGAGAGCGCGGCCCTCGTCTCCGGCTACTTCGCGGACGCCCTGGCCGCCCAGGGCGTCGCCGTGATCCCGGCCGGCGACCGCGAGGTCGCCGTCGAGGCCCAGGGCGGTCCGGTGCCGCGCCTCGATCCCCGGATTGCGGCGGAGCGCGCGGCCAGCGACTTCGGCGCCACCGCGGTCGTCCTCGGCAAGCTCTTCCGCTGGCGCGAGCGCGAGGGCTCCGCCGCCGGCGCCGCCGCCCCCGCCAGCGTGGCGTTCGAGGTCTCCCTGCACCAGGCGCCCAGCGGCCGTCGCCTCTGGACCGGCCGCTTCGACGAGACCCAGAGGTCCATCACCGAGGCGATCCTGCGCGCGCGCCAGTATCCGGGCGCGGGCACCCGCTGGCTGTCCGTCGCCGAGTTCGGGCGCTGGGGCGCAGAGGAAACCGTCAAGTCCATGACGTCGGCGCCCTAGCCCGACCGGCGCGGCGGAACGGTCCTTTCGTGGGCAGCGAAGCGATCGCCTAGTACGGCTCCCAGGGGTAGGAGTCGTCGGCCACCGCCACCCAGTGGAGCTCGCCGGACTCCCGCCAGGGATCGAGCACCAACCCGCTGGCCAGATGCCCACCCCGGGCCGTGACGATCAGGCTGTTGTGCTCGCGAAACCGCTCGCCGCGGTGAGCGATCCCCCAGTGCAGCGCGTAGCTCGGGAGCGGCAGCGCGCCGAGGCGCTCGATCAGGTCCTCGGTCCAGTGCCAGCAGAGCCCTCGCTCGCGAAGGCCCAGGTTCACGAGGAGATTGTGGAGTACTGGCGGCCGGGTCAGGCGGTAATCGGCGGCGAGCTGCTGCGACTGGCGCACTGCCGCGACGGCGAGGAGGCGCCCCTCCTCCGGCGGCGCGAGCGGAGCCAGGGCCGCGAGCTCGCGTTCGAGGCCTGCGATCCGCTCCGGCGCGACGGCAGCGGTCGACGACTCGGCGACCGGGCTCGCGCAGCCCAACCAGAGGACCGCCGCGAAGAGCGACCCGACGCACCGCACGCACCAGCGCGCGCGGCCGGCGCGTCCGCGGGGCGTCAGGGGGTCGCTGCGGACGCCCGCCAGCGCCGCAACGTCGTCTCGATCTCGGACCGGGCCCGGCGCAGGAGTGTGGCGCTCTCGGTGTCGCGGGCCATCGGCCGACCGACGTGTACACGGATGCGGACGCCGAACGGCACCGGCAGGAGATTGTGGCACAGCAGCCGCCAGCTCTC
>JBHHVG010000037.1:0-13629 GCA_046754165.1 Myxococcota bacterium | reverse complement strand
TGCGGGAGCGGTACGAGATCCCGATGCTGCCCGCGGAGCTCGTCGGCGTCGACGCGTCGCCGTGGTTCCGCGCGGTGCTGGTCGACCGCGGCCGCGACCGCGGCGTGCGATCGGGCATGCCCGTGATCTCCGAGCAGGGACTCGTCGGCCTGGTGACGGCCACCGCCCGGCGCTCGGCGAAGGCCATCCTGGTTCTCGACCGGCAGACGGCCGTCGACGGCGTGATCCAGCGCAGCCGCTCGCGCGGCATCGTGCGCGGCCGCGGCTCCGACGAGCTCGAGTTCGAGTTCGTCGCCCGGGACAGCGACGTCCGCGTGAACGACGTGGTCATCACCTCCGGGCTCGGCGGCGTGTACCCGAAGGGGCTGGATGTCGGCACCATCACGGCCATCTCGGACCCGGACGCCCAGCTGCTCCAGAGCGCGACGATCCGCCCGGCCGTCGACTTCGGGCGCCTCGAGCAGGTCTTCGTGATGCTGCGACGCGGCCCGGCCATGGAGCTGCTCTACGGCACGAGCAGTGGCGACGGGCCGGTGCCGCGACCGCCGGATAGGCCCGGCCCGTGAAGCAGACCCTCGTCCTGCTCGCGATCGGCGTCGCCGCCACCGTGGTGCAGGGGGCCATGAACACCCTCGTGCCGGTCCGATTCACTCCCGACCTCGGCTTCCTGATCGTGATCGCCCTGGGCGTGCACTGGCGCAGCACTGCCGGTGGCCTCGTGCTGGCCACGCTGCAGGGCTTCACCGTCGACCTCCTCTCGGGCTCGCTGCTGGGCGAGCACGCCCTGCTGCGGCTGCTGGCCTTCGCGGCGGCACGGGCGGCGAGCCGGCACCTCAACGTGCGCGGGATGCTGCCCCAGGCCGTGTTCGTGATGGTCTTCACGGCGGCCAACGCGGTCGGCGTCGGCACGCTCAATGTCTTCTTCGCTTCCGGCGGCGGCTTCGACGTGGTGATGTTGCGCGATGTGTTGCCCCACGCGTTCGTCAACGCCTGCTTCGCGCCGCTGGTGATCCGCGCGGTCGAGGAGATCGGCCGCGCCCTGGGCGAAGACGAGGGCGGCCGGCTGCCGCTGCGACTCGATTCGCGCCGGCGGGTCGTCTGATGCGAATGGAGGACCTGCGCAGCGGGCGGCTGTCGGGTGGGCTCGACGCGGCCATCGAGCAGCGCCTGCCATTCGTCGCGGGCTTCATGGTCGTGGTCTTCGTGATCTTCGCGGTGCGGTTGTTCCAGCTTCAGCTGATCGAGGGCGAGCAGCTCGGGCGCCTGTCGACCAAGAACTCCGTGCGCAGCGTGCGCCTCGAGGCGCCGCGCGGGGACATCCTCGACCGCAACGGCAAGACCCTGGCGTCGACGCGCCCGGCCTTTGGCGTGCAGGTGATGCCGTCGGACCTCCAGAACCGGGAGCGGACCCTCCGCGCCGTCGGCATGCTGCTCGGCGAGGATCCGGGACCCCTCGACGAGCGAATAGGAGCGCCGCGCGGGCGGCGCCGCTTCCAGCTCATCCGGCTGGCCAGCGACGTCTCCTACGACCAGCTCGCCCGGGTCGAGTCGCACCGCTTTGCGCTGCCCGGCGTCGAGACGGACATGCGGCCGCGCCGCGACTACGTCGAGGGCGACCTGGCGGCGCATCTGCTCGGCTACATCGGGCAGATCCAGGGCAGCCAGCTCGAGCAGGAGCGCTATCGCGGCTACCGATCCGGCGAGGTGATCGGGCAGGCCGGAATCGAGACGCTCTACGAGCGCGCGCTGCGCGGCCGCCAGGGCGGGCGCAACCTGGTGGTCGACGCCGCCGGGCGCGTCGTCGAGGTGCTCGACGAGGAGCTGCCGGTCCCCGGCGGCACGCTGACCCTCACCCTCGATCGCGACCTCCAGCGCGTGGCCGAGAAGGCCTTCCTGCCGGACGTTCTGGGCGAGCCCGGCAAGCAGGGCGCCCTCGTCGCCATGGACGTGCGCACCGGCGATGTGCTCGCCCTGCTGTCGAAGCCGTCCTACGACCCGAACTCCTTCGCCGGCGGCATCGACGCCGAGACCTGGGAGCGGCTGACCACCGACGAGTGGCGCCCGATCCAGAACCGCGCGGTGTCGGGCCAGTACCCACCGGGCTCGCTCTACAAGGCGATCGTGGCGGCGGCGGCTCTCGAAGAGGGCGCGATCGCCCCGGAGGAGCGCCTGTTCTGTCCCGGGCACTTCAAGTTGGGGCGCCGCACCTACCGCTGCTGGAAGCGCGGCGGCCACGGCGCCGTCGCGTTGCACGACGCGCTCAAGGGCTCCTGCGATGTCTACTTCTACCAGGTCGGTCTGCGTCTCGGGATCGACCGCATCGCCGACTACGCCCGCCGCTTCAGCCTCGGGCGGCGCACCGGCATCGCCCTCGGCCAGGAGAGCGCGGGCCTCGTGCCCACGAGCGCCTGGAAGGAGCGCCGCTTCGGCGAGGTCTGGATGAAGGGCGAGACGGTCTCCGCGTCGATCGGCCAGGGCTTCGATCTGGTGACGCCGCTCCAGATCGCCGTGGCCTACACCGCGCTCGCGAACGGAGGCAAGATCTTGCGGCCCCGGCTGGTGCTGCGCACCCAGAATCCGGACGGCGTCGCCTCGCCGGGCCCGCCGGTCGAGGTGCTCGGGAACGCGCGGCTGGCGCCCGCGAATCTCGCGCGCGTGGTGGTGGCCCTCGAGGCCGTCGTCGGCGAAGACGGCGGGACCGCGCGCCGCGCCCGGGTGCCCGGCGTGCGCGTGGCGGGAAAGACCGGTACGGCCCAGGTCGTGCGCCTCAAGCACACCGAAGATCTGGAAGACGACGAGGTGCCCATCCGCTTCCGGGACCACGCCTGGTTCGTCGCCTTTGCGCCCGTCGAAGCCCCGGAGATCGTCGTCGTCGCGCTGGTCGAGCACGGCGGGCACGGCGGCAGCGCCGCGGCGCCGATCGTCCAGCGCGTGCTGTCTGCCTACTTCCACGCGGAGGAGGCTCCGCCGCCGAGCGACGGCCGTGCCGCGGAGGTCGAAGTTGTTCGGAATTGACCGACGCCTGCTCCAGAACTTCGACTGGCCGCTGCTGGGGCTGATCGCCGTGCTGCTCTGCATCGGGATCGTCAACCTCTACTCGGCCACCCACGCGGCGTCCGGGATCGACCACGACCTGCGCCGCCAGCTGATCGCCATCGGCATCGGCGCCGTCGCCTTCGGCGTGACGGTGGCGATCGACTACCGCCACTACGAGCGCATGGCGCTGCCGCTGTTCGGGCTGTGCCTGCTGCTGTTGGTGGCGACGTTGGTCTTCGCGCCGCTCACCCGCGGCAGCCGCAGCTGGCTCCTGGGCGGGCGGCTCCAGCCGTCGGAGTTCGCGAAGCTCGGGCTGATCCTGGCGCTGGCCCGCTACTTCCAGCGCAACCCGCCCAGCGAGACGCGCCGGCTGCTCGACCTGCTGCGCCCGGCGGCGACCGTGGCCCTGCCGGTCGGGCTGATCGTCCTCCAGCGCGACATGGGCGTGGCGCTCCTCACGCTGCTGATCGGCTCGACGTTCTTCGCCTTCGTCCGCGTGCCGTGGCGCACCTGGGCGGGCATCGCCGCGGTCGGGATGATCGGGCTCGTGAGCCTGTGGATGTTCGGCCTCGCGCCGTACCAGCAGCGCCGCATCCTCGACGTCATCGACCCGGGCCGCGATCCGCTGGCCTCCGGCTATCAGGCGATCCAATCCCGGATTGCGGTCGGCTCCGGTGGCCTGCTCGGCGAGGGGTATCTCGAGGGCACCCAGACCCAGCTCCACTTCCTGCCCACCCAGCACACGGACTTCGTCTTCTCGGTCCTCGCCGAAGAGTGGGGCTTCGTCGGGAGCGTGGCGGCCCTCGCGGTCTACGCGTCGCTGCTCGTGTGGGGGCTGTTCGTCGCGCGCCACTCGAAGGACAGCTTCGGCGCGATGCTGGCGGTGGGCGTCGTCAGCGTGCTCTTCTGGCCGGCGGCGCTCAACATCGCCATGGTGTTGGGGCTGGCCCCGGTGATCGGTGTTCCGCTGCCGCTCTTCTCCTACGGCGGCTCCGCGCTGGTGACGTCGATGATGGCGCTCGGGCTGTTGATGAACGTCTCGATGCGCCGCTACGTGTTCTGACGCGCGGTGCCTGGACTGAAAGACATGGCCCGATCCAGCTCCCGCCGCCAGCCGCCCCGCGTCGGCGCCTTCTTCGACATGGACAAGACGCTGCTGTCCGAGAACTCGGGCGGACTCTACATGCGCTACCGCTACCAGCGCGGAGAGATCAGCCGTCTCGAGGTGCTGAAGGGGATCGGCTCCTACCTGCAGTACAAGCTGGGACTGCTCGACATCCAGAACTGGACCAAGAACATGATGCTCCAGTTTCGCGGGCAGAGTGAGCGGGAGATGGACGAGACGGCGCGGGTCTGGGTGCGCGAGATGGTCGTCCAGACCATCTACCCGGAGGCTCGCGTGCTGGTCCGCGAGCATCTGGAGCGGGGCGACGTGGTGGCGATCGTGAGCGGGGCGACGCGCTTCGTGGTGCGCCCGATCGCCCGGCACCTCGGCGTCGAGCACATGCTCTACACGCACCTCGAGGTCGAGGATGGGCTCTTCACCGGGCGTGTCGAAGAGCCGATCTGCTTCGAGGAGGGCAAGATCTACTGGCTCCAGCAGTTCATCGAGGAGCACGGCGTCGACCTGGCCAAGAGCTACTTCTACACCGACTCGGTGACGGACCTGCCGCTGCTCGACCTGGTCGGGCACCCGGTGGTGACCAACCCGGACCCGTTCCTCTACCGCGCCGCCGTGAAGCGCTGCTGGCCGGTGCGCTTCTTCGATCCCCCGGGCGCCCACGACCAGGGGGCTGCGCCGCCGGAGTCCGGGCCCGTCTGACCGCCCGGCGCACGGGTCACAGCAGCTTCTCGACCATCGCCTCGAAGTCGGCCTTCGGCCGGGCGCCCTGGATCTGCTCGACCACGGTGCCGCCCTGGAAGGCGAGCACCGTCGGGATCGCGCGAACGCCGAACTGCCCCGGCGTGTTGATGCTGGACTCGATGTCCATCTTGGCGATCTTCACGCGGTCGCCGTACTCGGCGGCCATCTCCTTGAGGATCGGAGCGATCTGACGACACGGCGCGCACCACTCGGCCCAGAAGTCGAGAATGACGGGAATGTCGGACTCGAGGACTTCCTGCTGGAAGGTTTCGTCGCTGACTTCGATGACTTCGGCCATGGGGTTCCGCTCTCCTTTTCCGTATCGCGCCGGCCGTCTTCCGCGGCCTCGGGGGATTGGATGCCGGGGCCGCGTGGCTGTCACGGAGCGCCGGCGGGCCCTGAGCGCCGCTCCCCACCGTAGCCGATGGGCGGCGCCACACCGCCCGTTGACGCTCGGCGCGCCGCCGGGTATTCTCGAAATCCCCGATCTATCTGTTTTTTCTACGTTTTTTGTCGCGCGGAGGCCGCCGGGGCATGCCCGATCGAGCTCCAGACGCTGCTGCAGACCCGCTGGCGCGCGTGCCCGGCGGCCGCGCGGCGGGGCTCGTGCCGCGGGACCGGACGCCGCGCCTCGAGGGGGCGCCGTGACCCGGCGCGTGCCGCACATCGACCGCAGCCGGGTGCGCACCGTCCCCGCGCGCGAGCGCGGCAGCGCGGTGAAGCTTCGCGACGAGGCGGTTCCCCATCGGCCCGGCGCCACCTTCTCCGAGTTCCTCGACGCGCTGCCGGGCACGCTCGGCGCGGCGGACCTGCGCCTCGCCATCGACGCCGCCGCCCGGACCCACGCGCGCGGCGGGACGCTGCTGTGGGGCTTCGGGGCGCACCTCATCAAGGTCGGGCTGGCGCCGGTGGTGGTGGACCTGCTCGAGCGGGGGCTGGTCTCGGGGCTCTTCCTCAACGGGGCCGGCTGCGTGCACGACCTCGAGCTGGCGTGGATGGGTCGCACCAGCGAGGACGTCGCCGCCGGCCTCGACGACGGACGCTTCGGCATGGCCCACGAGACCGCCGCGCAGCTCAACGCCGCCATCGCCGCCGGCGCCTCGGAGGGGATCGGCATGGGCGAGGCCGTCGGACGGGCGATCCTCGAGGGAGACTTTCCCCACCAACGCCGCTCGGTCCTCGCCACCGCCGCGCGCCTCGGCGTGCCGGCGACGGTGCACGTCGCCATCGGCACCGACGTCCACCACATGCACGCGGGCGCGGATGGCGCCGCACTCGGAGCCACGAGCTTCCGGGACTTCGAGACGCTGACCGGCCTGGTGGCGACGCTCCGCGACGGCGTGGTGTTTCACATCGGCTCCGCCGTGATTCTCCCGGAGGTGTTCGTGAAGGCGCTGTCGCTCGCCCGCAACCTCGGCCACGAGGCGCGCGGCTTCACCAGCGTGGACGTCGACTTCATCCGTCAGTACCGGCCGCAGCAAAACGTAGTCGAGCGACCGACGCGCGGTGGCGGGCGGGGCATCTCCCTCACCGGGCATCACGAGATCCTCGTTCCGCTGCTCGCGGCGGGGCTGATCGAAGCGGTCGCTGGGGCGCGGGGATGATCGGGCGCATCGTGCTGCGCGAAGGCGACATCGCCGCCGAGGAGGTCGATGCCATCGTCAACGCGGCGAACAGCGGACTGGTGTTGGGAACGGGTGTGGCCGGCGCGATCCGCGCCCGCGGTGGCCCGCAGATCCAGGCCGAGTGCGACGCCATCGGCCCGATCGCGGTGGGAGACGCCGTGGTCACCGGCGCCGGCGATCTCGCCGCGCGCTACGTGATCCACGCCGCCGGGATGCCGCCGGGCGGCTCGGCCACCGAAGCGAGCATCCACTCGTCCGTGCGCCGGAGCCTCGAGATCGCCCGTGAGAAGGGCTGCCGCAGCATCGCGATTCCGGCCATCGGCGGCGGCGTCGGCGGCTTCCCGCTGCAGCGCTGTGCGGAGATCCTGCTGGCCGAAGCGCGGAGGCACCTGGCGGGCGAGACGACGCTCGAAGAGGTGCGCTTCGTGCTCTTCGGCGAGCCCACCTACCGCGTCTTCGAGGCCGCGGACGACGCGGAGAAGATCCGGACGCAGATGGAGAAGCTCCGCTCGCGTCCGTGACACGCGCGGCGCCGCCGGCGTCCGCGCTACCCTACTCCGTGGCGCGAAGCCGCGGAACGATAGACGGAGACGGCCTTGGTCGAAGCGTTTCACCAGCTCACTGCCGCGATCTACCTGGTCGCCGCCATCGTGGCCAGCATGGGGCTCGCGTTGCCGGCACCGCGGCTGTCGCGCGCGTCGCTCGGGATTCTCGGCGCTGGCGCGGCGTTCCACGTGGCCTGCTTTGCGCTGATCCACATGGGTGGCGAGACGCCGGCGCTGACGGATCTACCGGTGGCGGTGTCCTTCACGGCGCTGATCGCGACCCTGTTCTACCTGGTGCTCGCCCGGCTCTCGCGCGTCGAGGGCCTGGTGGCGCTGGTCGCGCCGTTGGCCTTCGTCAGCGTCTTCGTCGCCGGCCTGCGCCTGCCCACCGCCGAGGCCGGCTCCGCGGCGGCCTCGGGGTCCTGGCAACACGCCCACGTGCTGCTCGCCAGCGCCGGTCTGGCGTTGCTGGGCATCGCCGGCATGGCGGGGCTCTTCTTCCTCGCCGAGCACCGGCGTCTCAAGTCGAAGCGGCCGATCCGACTGCGCTTTCCGCTGCCCTCTCTCGAGGCCCTGGATCGCGTCAACCGGGTCTCACTGGCGGTGGGCTTTCCGCTGCTGACCCTCGGCGTGATCACGGGCTTCTTCTGGGTGGCGGAGCGGAGCGGCAAGATCTTCACCGGCGCTGCTCACGAACTGTGGACCGCCGTCGCCTGGGGCGTGTACGCCGCCGTGGTCGGCGCGCGCTTCGCGACGCACCAGGGCGCGCGCCAGGCCGCCGCGGGAGCGGTGGGGGGCTTCGTCTTCCTCCTGTTCGCGGTGATCGGCCTCGGGTTCTTCGCGTGAAGATCATCCTTGTCGGCATGAATCACCGCAGCGCACCGCTCGAGATCCGCGAACGCATGGTCGTGGACGACCCGGGGCCGCCGCTCCAGAAGCTCGTCGCTGGCGACGAGATCGAGGAGGCCGTGCTGCTGTCGACGTGCAATCGCGTCGAGGTGGTGGCGCTCACCCGCAACGTCGAGTCGGCGCGCCACCGCCTGCGCTCCTTCTTCCGCCGGGATCTCTGCGGCGATGCCGGCGGCAGCGCGCCAAACGTCGAGGAACACCTCTACGAGTTCACCGACTCCGAGGCGATGCGGCACCTGCTGCGCGTGGCGTCGGCGCTCGATTCGATGGTCGTCGGCGAGCCGCAGATCCTGGGCCAGGTCAAGGAGGCGTACCGCAACGCGGTCGAGTGCGGCGCCTGCGGACCGATCGTCGGCCGACTCTTCCAGCACGCCTTCACCACGGCCAAGCGCGTGCGCACGGAGACGCGCGTCGCCGAGCGGCCGCTGTCGGTGGCGCGGGTCGCCGTCGACCTGGCGAAGAAGATCTTCGAGCGCTTCGACGACAAGAGTGCGCTGCTGATCGGCAGTGGCGAGATGATCGAGGCGGCCCTGGAGGCGCTGCGCGGCAGCGGCTTGCAGAGGGTCTGCGTGGCGAACCGCACGCCGGAGCGCGCCGCCGAGCTCGCGGTGCGCTTCGAGGCGACGGCTCACGGCCTCGACGAGGTGCCGAAGCTGATCGAGGAGGCGGACGTCCTGCTAACCTGCATCGGCGGAGACCGCCCGATCCTCACCCGCGAGCTCGTCGCGGACGCCCGGCGCGAGCGGCGCGACCACCCGCTCTTCGTCATCGACATCGGGGTGCCGCGAAACGCCGACCCGGAGATCGGTCGGATCGACAACGTCTACCTCTATGACATCGACGATCTGGTCGCCGTGTCCGCGGAAAACGCGGAGGAGCGCCGCCGCGAGACCGTCCGTGCCGAAGGCGTCGTTGGCGAAGAGCAGCAGCGCTTCGACGGCTGGTTCTCGGCGCTGCGGGCGGTGCCGACCATCAAGCACCTGCGCGCCCGGGCCGAGGAGATCCGCGCGGGTGAGGTCGAAAAGGTCCTCGCCAAGCTCGATCTGTCCGACGCCGCCCGCGACCGGGTGGAGACGCTGACGCGCTCGATCGTCAACAAGCTGCTGCACACGCCCCTCTCGCGGCTGCGCCGTGAGGCCGAGCGGGAGGAGGGCATGGCGTATCTGGAGACGGCCCGCGTGCTGTTCGGCCTCGACGGCGACCCGGAGGCCGAGGGCACCGGCGCAGCCTCGAAGCCGCGCCCCGACGACCCGGAGAACCCGTGACCACCATTCGCCTGGCCACGCGCGGCAGCGATCTCGCGATCACCCAGTCGCGCGGCGTGGCGCGGCGCATCGAGAGCGAGCTCGGAATCGACGTCGAGCTCGTGCCCGTCAAGACCACCGGGGATCGGATCCAGTCGCAGTCGCTCGCGAAGGTCGGCGGCAAGGGGCTGTTCGTGAAGGAGATCGAAGACGCGCTGCTGCACGGACGCGCCGATCTGGCAGTGCACAGCGCCAAGGACCTGCCGGCCGAGGCGCCGCGAGACCTCGTCTTCGTGGCGTGGACCGAGCGCGCCGATCCGCGCGACGCGCTGGTCGCCCGCGAACGCGGCGCCACCCTGGCGCAGCTGCGGTCGGGCGCCCGGGTGGGCACCGGCAGCATCCGCCGCCGGGCCCAGCTGCTGGCCCGCCGCCCGGACCTCGAGGTCGTGGCCATGCGCGGCAACGTCCCCACCCGCCTGCGCAAGCTCGAGGAGGAGGGGCTCGACGCCGTCGTCCTCGCCTGCGCCGGACTCGACCGCCTCGGGCTGTCGGAGCGCATCGACGAGCGGATCTCCCCGGACGACATGCTGCCCGCCGTGGCCCAGGGGATCCTGGCGCTCGAGGCGCGGCGCGGTGATCCCCTGGCGGCGGACCTGGCAGCCCTCGGCTGTCCGCGCGCCACAGCGAGCGCCGCCGCCGAGCGGGCCTTTCTGTCCGGGCTCCAGGGCGATTGCACCACGCCGCTGGCCGCTCTCGCCGAGGAGAGCGCCGCCGGCGGCCTGCGGCTGCGCAGCCTGCTCACCAACGCGGACGGCGACCGCATGCTGCGCGACGAGCGCGAAGCGCCCACCGAGGACGCCGCCCGGGCGGGCTCAGCGGCGGCGGCGGCCATCCTCGCGAGCGGCGGCGACGTCCTGCTCGCATCGCTGCGGGAGGAGGCGGCGCCGTGAGCGGCGGGCGAACGCGCCGCGGGCGCGTCCTGCTCGTCGGCGCCGGACCGGGCGATCCCGACCTAATCACCGTGCGTGGGCAGAAGGCCCTGCGGTCGGCGGACGCGGTCGTCTACGACACCCTCGCATCCCGGGAGCTGCTCGCGTACGCGCGCCCGGACGCGGCGCTGTACGACGTCGGCAAGCGCGGTCACGTCCCCCCCCCCCCCCCCCCGTCCCCGGTCAACGACCAGCGCGTGGAGCTGGGGGGCGAGGGCAAGACCGTGGTGCGCCTGAAGGGCGGGGATCCCTTCGTGTTCGGGCGTGGCGGTGAGGAGGCGACGGCCTGCGCCGGGGCGGGTCTCGACTTCGAGGTGGTCCCCGGGGTGTCGTCCGCCGTGGCCGCTCTCGCCTACGCCGGCATTCCGGTGACGGACCGGCGTCACTCGGCGAGCTTTGCCGTCGTGACCGGGCACAAGGATCCCACCCGCGTGTCCGAGCAGACGCGCTGGCGCGAGCTCGGCACCGCCGTCGACACGCTGGTCATCCTGATGGGCATGCAGAAGCTCGACGATCTGGTCGCGCAGATTCTCGCCGGAGGGCGCGCGCCGGAGACGCCCGCCGCCGCGGTGATGAACGGCACGCTGCCGAGCCAGCGGGTCGTCACCGCACCGCTCGGCCTGCTGGCGGCGCGTGTGCGGCAGGCCTCGCTGGGCGCCCCGGCGGCGGTGGTGATCGGAGACGTGGTCCGGCTGCGCGAGCAGCTGGCGTGGTTCGAGCGCCTGCCGCTCTTCGGCAAGCGCGTGTTGGTCACCCGCGACGCCAGCCAGAGCGCCTCCCTGGTCGAGGCCCTGCGCGCGGTCGGCGGCGAGGCCGTGCTGGCGCCGATGATCGAGCTGGCCCCACCAGAGAGCTGGGACGAGGTGGACGCGGCCCTGGATCGGCAGGGCGACTGCGACGCCCTGCTGCTCACGAGCGCGAACGCCGCGCGCTTCCTGGCCCTGCGGGCGGCGGAGCGCGGCGTCTCCCTGGTGCCGCCGGGGCTGCGGGTCTTCTGTGTCGGGCCGCAGACCGCAGCGGTGGCCCGGGCCGCCGGGATCCCGGTGCACCACGTGCCGGCGGAGCCAGCCGACGCCCGGGCGCTGCTCGAGGAGGTTCGCCGACAGCTGCCTCCGCGGGGTCGCCGCTTCCTGCTGCCCCGCTCGGAGCGGGCGCGTGCCGAGCTTCCGGAGGGGCTGGCGGCGGATGGGGCGACGGTCGAGGCCGTGACCGTCTACCGCACGCTGCCCCCGTCGATGGACGCCGAGACGCTCCGGGGGCTGCTGCGAGACCCGGGGCTCGACGCGCTCACGTTCACGAGCCCATCGACCGTCGCGCACTTCGTGGAGCGGCTGGACGCCGATTCCCGGACGGCGGCCGGGCGCTGTATCGTCGCGGCCATCGGATCCGTGACCGCCGAGGCCCTGCGCGAGGCGGGGCTGGCCCCGGATGTCACCGCAGAGCGGGCGGGCGTTCCGGGCCTGGTCGCAGTCCTGGTCGACCGGCTGTCGCCGTTGAACGCGGGAGGAACGCGATGAGCTATCCCCGAACCCGGCTGCGGCGTCTGCGCCGCAGCGAGACCCTGCGCCGCATGGTGCGCGAGACGTCGCTCTCCCGCGACGACCTGATCCTGCCTCTGTTCGTCGTCGAGGGCAGCGGGGTGAAGCAGGCGGTCGCCTCGATGCCCGGGGTGCACCGCTTCTCGGTCGACACCCTGATCGGCGAGGCGAAGCGCGCCGCGGCCGCCGGGCTGCCGGCGGTGATCCTGTTCGGCATCCCGGAAAGCAAGGACGCGCGCGGCTCCGGCGCCGACGCCGCGGCGGGCATCGTGCAGCGCGCAGTCGAGGCGGTGAAGTCCGCCGAGCCCGACCTGTGCGTCGTCACCGACGTGTGTCTGTGCGAGTACACGGATCACGGGCACTGCGGCACCGTCGAGAACGGTGACGTGGCCAACGATCCCTCGGTCGAGCGCCTAGCGCTGACGGCGCTCTCCCACGCCCGGGCCGGGGCCGACATCGTGGCACCGTCGGACATGATGGATGGCCGCGTCGGCGCCATCCGCACCGTGCTCGACGAGCACGGCTGTGAGGATGTCGCGATTCTCTCCTACGCCGCCAAGTTCGCCAGCGCCTTCTACGGGCCGTTTCGCGACGCCGCCGGGAGCACGCCGGCCTTCGGCGATCGGCGCAGCTACCAGATGGATCCCCCCAACCGCCGCGAGGCCATGCGCGAGATGAGGGCAGACCTCGAGGAGGGCGCGGACGCGTTGATGGTGAAGCCGGCGCTTCCCTACCTCGATCTGCTCGCCGACGCGCGCCGGGAGTTCGACGTCCCGCTGGCCGCCTATCACGTGTCCGGCGAGTACGCGATGATCCAAGCCGCCGCGGAGCGCGGCTGGATCGACGCAGAGCGCGCCATCGACGAGTCCCTGCTGGCGATCAAGCGGGCTGGCGCCGACTGGATCCTCACCTACGCCGCGCTCGAGGTCGCGGAACGCCTGGCCGCGTGAGAGGGGAAGTCGTGTCCGTTCGCTACAAGGTCGTCGAGTTGAGCTCGGTCACCGACGAGGAGATCGAGGCGGCGCTCAACCGGTGGACCGCCGAGGGCTGGAGCTTCGATACCATGCAGTTCGCCATGCGCGACTCCTCGCAGCGTCCCAGCATGGCCTTCCTCACCTTCGTCCGCTCGGACGACGCAGCGCGCGACTGACCTCGAGCGGGGCCGTCTACCACAGCTCCGGTGGCTTCGACGGGCAGGACCACGGCTCGTCGCGCGTGGCGTCGTCTTCCGCTTCGACCGGCTCGTCGTCCTCGTAGGGCGGCGTGTAGGCGCACTCCACCCAGCGCGGCGCCTCGAACTCGAGCAGAAAGCTGGTGCCGAAGCTCTGGTAGCGGAACGCCGCGTCGGCGAGGAAGCGGAAGCCGATGGCCGGCGTCGGGACGCGGGTGAGGTCGCCCGCGTCCACCAGCTCTTCGAGTGTGTCCGGGTAGAGGGACTCGCGCTCGCGGTAGCGGTCGAGGGCCTCGATCAGCTCGCGCGCCAACACTTCCCGCGTCCGGTGGTAGTCGAAGCGCGCCAGCGCCTGTCCGCCGACGACCGGGAGCGCGACCAGCGCCGCCGCCACGGCGATGTTCCTGGCACGGCGCCAGAGCGTCTCGGCGCCGTTCGCCGCGCGCAGGCGGAGGACGCCGACGAGGGCGAGACCGACAGCGATCGCGGCGCCGCCGAGGGTGCCGGCACCGACGTGGAAGGGGAAGAGCCCGAGACGCGCGCCGCCGCCGAGGACAGCCACCGGAATCGCGAGGCCCGCGGCGACGGAGAGGGCCTTGGCGGCGGCCACGCCCCGAGGACGCGAGCTCGCCGCTGCGATCCCGGCGGTGGCGACGGCGACGCCGGCGAAGCCCGCGACGCCGAAGAGCGCGGCGACCTCGAGCCCGA